>JAOZLO010000067.1 GCA_029934775.1 Desulfocapsaceae bacterium | reverse complement strand
AAACAGGTGGTCCATCCGCTATAACGAAACGTGATAGGCAATCATTTGCAAACTCACTCGACCAAATGCTAAATAAATATAAAAAACAAGCATAATCAACCGTTTCACCGGACCCGCTGAAGCTCACAGGTGAGATTTTTTTTAACGAACCCGTCCGATCAGATCTAACCAACTACAAATCAATACTATATTCTTACAATGTCATTGATGGTTTTGTCAGAATCAGTACTCCCCGTATTAACAGTACTTTTAGGCTCGAACATCATTACATGAACTTCTTCTTCAGCTACTGGCATATGCTCTGCTCCTCTGGGAATGATGCAAAATTCACCCTCATCTAACTCTATATCTTCGTCCCTTAATTTTATTGTAAGATGGCCCTTTATCACCATAAAAAACTCGTCTTCATTCTCATGGTGGTGCCAGACAAACTCACCTTTTAATTTTGCTAACTTTACATATTGATTATTTAGCTCACCGGCTATCTTTGGCTCCCAGTGCCCATCAAATAGAGAGAATTTTTCTGCGAGATTAACTTTCTTCAAATGCTTCACCTGTTAACTATGGTTAACTAAATCAACCGTTTATAAATCTTCAGTAAGTGTCAGTATTATCTTATTTTTTACAATCCTGATATTAAAACCATCACCAGGTTTAAAGCCATTATTTTTAAGCATCTTAGATGATAATGTAAGAGTTTTATTTTTTCCAATAGTAGCTTTCAATGCTTTCTTTACAGCAGCTCTTTTAGTACCATCTTTTACTGCATAATATTTTTTATCGGCCTCTATCAATTTCAACAAAAGGTTATTAAATGTAGCACTGTTTTTGATGGACATCTCTGTAGTAATTTCATTTTGGTTTTTACGAGTGTCCTGAATAAATCCAGGTCATATTTTGTTCTTGGTGCCATCGGTATTCTCCCTTTATGTTAGTGTCCTGTATTACTGTTGAATGAGAATATAAGATGAAGAGTTTAAGATAATTTCTGAAGTAAGACAATATCTTTTGAAGATTTTGCTTAATTTCTATAACTTGTATCAAGTCTTTATTGACAGAAGATGATCCTGGTACCAATTTAGCCAGACAAACATAAGCGGCAGACCAGTCTGTCTTGCTAAACTTCCTGGGGCCCGCCATATGTCTTCCAACCTAAAAATCCTTTTTGCTCTGACCCTCATTCATTTTACCGGTGATTTTTACACTTCCTTTATCAATCCTCTTTTTCCAGTTTTTGTCGACAAACTTGGTCTCTCATTGACCCAGGTCGGGATCATTGCCGGTACGATGCGCCTGCTGGCCTTCATCATCCAGCCAACAGTCGGTTATCTGGCCGACCGTTATCAGTCTCGTGCTTTCATCTTCATCGGTATGTCACTGACCATCGTGTTTATACCACTGACGGGGATTGCCCCTAATTTCTGGATACTGTTGCTGTGTGTGGCTCTCGGTTCCGTCGGGTCATCAATGTTCCATCCTTCAGTCACCGGAATGGTGCCTCTTTACGCAGGTACGAAGGCCGGTTTTTCCATGTCCATATTCAACACTGGCGGGACACTGGCTTTTGGTCTCGGCCCCCTCTTTATTACCTGGTACGTTGCGTTTTTTGGTTTGACAGCCATGCCTGCCACTATGATTGCAGGTTTGCTGGTCCTGGCTTACCTATTTACTGTGATACCAAAGCCCCAGAGTGAGGGAATGAAGCACTCTGGTTTTTTCGGAGCGCTCAAGGAAAGTCTGGGGAGTGCCTGGAAAGTTATTGCCTTAATTTGGCTGGTCATGTTCCTGCGGGCGTTAGTGGGTCAGTCATTTTTGACATTCATGCCTGTGCTTTTTGTACAAAAAGGATTCAGTGTGGTTTCAGCAGGGACAATTTACGCGCTCTTTCTTGTCTCGGGTACCTTGAGCGGTCTGCTTTCCGGATATATTTCCGACCGTATCGGATTTAAGCCTGTTTTTCTTTTCACCTTTCTACTTATGGGTCCGGCTCTTTGGTTGCTTATGCAACTCAATGGTAACTGGATCTATTTCGGGGCAGCACTGGCAGGTGGTTTCGTTCTGGCACCCCTTCCCCTTGGGGTCACAATGGCCCAGACTTTGGCTCCTAAAGGGCGTTCTATGGTGGCGAGCCTGATGATGGGCTTCGCCTACGGCCTTGGGGGCGTTATCGCCCCGATTGTCGGGAAACTTGCCGACACCTATACAATCACCCCAGTTCTTACTGTAATGACCTGCATCCCACTGTTCGCTATTCCGGTTATCGCATTATTTCCGAGAGCGCGTAGCACTGGTTAAAGAAATATACAAAAGTTTTTCATCCATCGACGAATCTCATGTGGATTCAGTTGACATCTCACTGCCAGTTTTATTGGCTAAAATTTCTCCTGGGCGATATAACTTGATTGATGGCAATCACAGAATGGAAAAAGCTCGTAGGATAGGAGTAAGCAGTATGCCCGCCTCCAAACTGAATTTATGGATTCCTTGTAAATAGCCTAAGAAAGTCAGCATAAAGTATGAATTTCATATTATACTTAACCATTCTTAACTACCATAATCATCTTCAAAACGTACGATAGGAATTGCTTGAGAAGCTATTTCTGGAATAATATTTGCCGTATCCCGGCGAAACACAGATCTTACCATCCTGAGCAACAATGGTGCCCCGAACCATAGTCATAACCGGCCACCCCTTTAAGGCCATACCTAAATAGGGGGAATATTGACATTTTGACTTGATATCTTCCCTTGAAAAAGTTTTTCCCAATTCCATATCTATAATGACTATATCGGCATCAGAACCTGGCAAAAGGGAGCCTTTACACGGATAAAGATCATAAATTCTGGCAACGTTATAACTGGTGACCTCAACAAGTTTCTCCAAGGTAATGCGGCCATTCGATACACCATCTAAAAAGACTGGAAGCATAACCTCTAATCCAGGAACACCATTGGGGGCATCCCAGATGCATTTTTCACCTGGCTTTTTTTCTTCGGCTTCGTATGGGCAATGGTCTGAACCTATTGTATGAACATAACCTTTAGCAAGAGATTCCCACATCTTCTCAAAATTATGCCGATCTCGCATTACAGGGGAAAATTTCAAATAAGGTCCGTGTTCTTCAATATCTTTATCTATAAACGCAAAAAAATGGGGGCATGATTCGGCAAAGACTTCAAGCCCTCTCGACCGTGCGGCTGCTATCATTTCAAGTGATTCCGCGCAGGAAACATGGGCAATCACTAGCCTGCATCCAGTTTGTTCAGCAATCACCAGTGCCCTGTGGACCGCTTCTGTTTCAACATATGACGGCCTTGAGGCAAGATATGAGAGTGGATCCTTACGCCCTTGTTTCCTTAACTTTTTTTCCAGCATCTCGACGAGAGACTGGTTCTCAGCATGGACGTAAGCAAGGCCATTGTGCGTGCTTAAGGTTTCCATTATTTGAAATAACTGACCATCGTTCACCATACCGTAACTCTCAGGAGAGTAGCACATCATGATTTTGAGAGCCGGAGAACCGGTGTTACTCCACAACGATTCAATATTCTCTATGTTTTTTGATGATCCTCCTGCGTGCAGCCCATAGTCAATCACCCCCCGTCCAGCGTAACATTGAACCGTCTCGTTATATATTTCCTGATCGAAAACAGGAGGATCATTTACCGGCTGCGAGATAGCGGTTGTTATGCCCCCGACCGCACATGCCTTGGTACCATGTTCAAAATCCTCTCGTCCGGTTGCACCGGGATCCTGGAAGTGAACATGAGCATCAATTGCACCCGGAATAATATATTTCCCGGCTACATCAATCAACTCATCAGCATCGATATCAATTTTATTATTTGTGAGATAGGCTATTTGACCATCCTTAATGCCTATAGTACCTTCAAAACGATTGTGTGCTGTGACAATTATTCCATTAACAAGAACTGTATCTACTTTCATAAAGTTTCCTCAACAACGGGCCATCTTCCAATTGTATTGTGGGATACAGTTCCCACTAAAATCCTAAAATCCTTGGCAGAAACAATACAATCTCCGGCACGAAGATACATAAGAGAAGTATCAGGTACTGAACTACAACATAAGGCCACACATTCCTCACCATTTCTGACATCGATATCCTGGTGATCCCGCACATCACAAAAAGAAGTACTCCAACTGGTGGTGTCATCATGCCGATGACCAGGTTTAAAACAAACAGGAAACCGAAGTATAACGGGTCAATGCCATAAGTCAAAGCGACGGGCGCTAGTAGCGGAACCAGCATGATATAGGCCGCGTTCGATTCTATGAACATTCCGACGATGAGAAGTACGACCATTACTACTGCGAGGAACATATGAGGGCTCTGGGTGAAATCCTGTAAAAATTGAGAGAGCCTCATCGGTACGAGATCAATTGTGAAAACAAAGGTTACTGTTGCTGCAAAAGCGATAAGTGCACCAACAACAGAGGATCCTATAGCTGCCCTGAATAAAGCAGCAGGCAGATCACTCACCTTTAGTTCTCCCGTGATGACAAAACCTATAAACAGGGCGTATGCAACAGCAACACCTGCCCCTTCGGTTGGGGTGAATATTCCACCGACGATACCTCCAATGACTACGACAGGCATTAATAGGATTACCCACGCACGTCGAGCATTCCAGAAAACCTTTTTCAGGTTAAATTTGTCACCGGTTAAAGGGAATCCTTTCTTAAAAGACAAATAACTTGCCGTTCCCATGAATGCCACCGTAAGGATTATTCCTGGAATAATACCTGCCATGAACAATGCACCGACAGAGACACTCGATCCTGCCATTAATGCATAAACAATCATTGCATTGCTTGGAGGGATAATTGGGCCTAGATTTGAGGCCGATGCAATGATAGCACTCAAATAGCCATCGTCATAATGTTTACGTAATGATGGAACAATGATGCTGCCAAGAGCACTGGCACTGGCAACAGCAGCCCCACTGACAGCAGCCAAAATACCACCGCTGATAATGGTTACATGTGCAAGTCCTCCGTGAACCCTCCCAATGAGACTGTTAGCAAAATCGATCAGTCGATTCATGATTCCAGAGCATACCATCAGCTCGCCTGCTATCATAAAAAGAGGTATTGCCATCAGTGGAAATGAATCTATAGCGTGCATCATTCGTTGAGGCATAATGTAAAAATCTATGCCACTCATTGCTATTCCGGCAAAGGACGCAAATCCGAGAGCAAAGGCAAGTGGCATACCGAGGAGAGCAAGAATTGAGAAAACAATAATTACAGCGAATGTCATGATTGTTCCTCCTCTTGCCACACTTCGGGACCCGCAATAGCAAGGAACAGAAGATGTAAGAAACTGTGCAGCATCGCTATCAGAACAGGGATATAATAAACAGATGCAGTGATATCGATCGTTGGCATAAGCTCATCCCATTTCTGAACGACTACAATGACTCCGTTATAAAATATTATGAGGGCTAATATTGAACTGCCAGCCAACATTACCCTGGCAAGATTGCGCTCGTTGGTTGGATTCAAGTTTTTCACGAGTACATCAATACCCACGTGAACCCCAGCTCTAACACCGTGAGGTATAGCCAGGAACATTGACCAGACAAACATGAGGCGAGACATTTCATCGGCCCAATCAATTGAACTGGATAGCACATAACGGAAAAAAACCTGCACACAAACCAGTATAGCCATTAGCCCCATGCTTGTTATCAGGACCTTTGCCGTTGCCCTGTCGATACGTTCCAGAGCTGCTTTGTAAAACTGCAGCCCTGGATTTAACTGATCAACCTGTTTGTCTGAAAATTCTTTCATTTTTTAATCTCGGCAAGGACGGAATCAACCAGCTCATCTCCAACCTTTTTCCTCACGTCATCAATAATATGTGCGGTCTTGCTCTGTAATTCTGCTCGAAAAGTGTCACTGATCGGATCAAACTGCATTCCTCTTTTGATAAGTTCATCTTTGCTTGCAGTGTCATCCTCAATCGCTTTATTGCGCTGCCAGGTGATTGCAGTGTTCATTGCTTTTGTAAGTGCTTCCTGCTGCTCCGGTTTCAGTGCTTCAAATCTACTCTTGTTTGCCACAACAATGATGAAATCAAAAAAATGGCCGGTATCTGAGAGATATTTTTGTACTTCATTGAAATTTTTTGCCTTAATAACGGCGAAGGGATTCTCCTGGCCGTCAAGCACTTTCTGTTGTAATGCTTGATATAATTCCTTAATATCCATTGAAACAGGATTTGCCCCCAATGCCCTGAAGGTGTTTAAATGAGTTTCATTTGGCTGCAGACGGATCTTCAGCCCTTTGAAATCAGCAACGCTTTTTAGTGGATGCTTGCTATTGGTTACATTACGTGAACCAAGTTCCATGTAGCCAAGGGCGATAAATCCTTTCCTTTTGAGCTTTTCGTTGAGAAGGTCACCGACGTGACCATCAATCACTTTGAAAGCCTGTTCACGATCTGCAAAGATGAACGGAAGGCTCACAGCCTCAAGTTCCGGTACAGTTCTTGACAGATAGGCTATACTAAGCCAAGTCATCATGAGTGCGCCTGAACGGATCTGGTCAACGTTTTCACCAGCTCCACCAAGCTGCATGGCAGGAAAAACATCCACAGAGAGGTTACCGTTAGATTCTTTATCCAGTTCCTTCTTAAAAACTTCCATGGCAAGACTACTTGAATGTTCAACTGGAAAGTTTCCGGAAATTCTGACTTTTTTTACTGCAAGAGCAGTACTCGTGAAAGCAAAAATGGACAACGCAGTAACAATAAGTGTTGCGGATATAATTCTTTTTTTCATGTTAAATCCTCCAATTTAAAATCTTTAGTTTAACTACTTAACTTCTGTAAAAAGCCGCCCCCATCCTTTAATTCGTTCATTACTGGCACCGGCTATTTTCATTGCTTTCCATACTGCAGTAGAAACTGTGTCATAAATAGGTATATCCAGCTCTTTCTCCATCTTGTCAGCGATATCGGCACCTCTGAGATTGGTGCAGAAAATAGTAATGGCATCTGGTTTTGCCTTGGCAGCCTCACGAATCATCTCAATAACTGCTTCTTCAGTTACCTCTGAAAAAGAGAAATTACCTCGATCTCTCAAATTTTTTGATGCAACACATTCGAAACCAGAGGATTTATAATTGGCGATAATTTTCTCCTGGATTTCATCGAGATAAGGTGTCACAAGGCCGAATTTTTGAACCCCTGTGGTTTCAAATATTTCGTTGAGCGCCAGGACAGATGTAGATGCAGGTATGCCAGTGGTAGTTTCAATTTCTTCACATAACTTTATGTCTGCATCAAATCCAAGCCACCCAGAGGAAGTGCCGCTCCAGACAATTGTATCAACGCGTGCATCTGCGAGAAGTTTTGAAGCTTCTATGATTGGTTGATTGTTGAATTGACCGAGAGCCGATTCTTTGAGGGATATTTCTGTAACACGGAAACGCCCGAAATGAACTGTAACATCATCTAAATCTGAAACAATTGCCTGGGTCAATGGTTCTAACACAGTATTTGATGAAGGTGTTAAAATCCCAAGCAAAGTACGTTTTTTCATTTATTCCTCCTTGATTCCGACCTAACGACAGAATACTTGATATTTTATTAAACGTTACTTTGGTTGATCCTCTTTTATCCTCATTGCTTTGCTGGGACTCAATGGCTTTTCTCGGCTTTGCAAGCCATTTAAAACTGACCCACCAGTGCGGATACGCAAGTTCATGTATACACGTATCCATGAATACATCCATGGGTTGATAAAGTCAAATTATTTTTCTGATGTGCCTTATTTTTTTTCAATACACTAACTAGAAGATCCAAGCCCGTCGTTCAAATATAGAATTTGTGTGGGAAAAATACATTAATCAAAAGAGGCAAGAAAAGTTCATAACATCATGTTTATAAAATGTTTTAATCTAAATACGCCTATCTTATTATCCGGGAGAGTCTATTGGAACCATGGAGATAAAAAAAATATTGACTTGGTTCACTGTTAATGTTTTTATGTGTTCATGTATACAAAGTACACTTGTCTGTTACCTGACAAGGTGTTTTTTTAGAATTTATCACCACCGGGCACATACCAATATGACGAAACTACAATGGGAAGATGCTGAACTCAAAGCTCCTAAAACAAGATCCGAGCAGGTATACGATCTTCTCAGGGAAAGAATCCTTAATCAAAAAATTAAACCAGGCGAAGCGCTCATGGAGGTTGCTGTGAGTGAAGCTATAGGTGTAAGCCGAACTCCAGTTCGTGAAGCCTTCCGTCTTCTGCAGCATGAGGGACTAGTTATCCGAAATCCCCGAGGAGGTGTACTGGTTACCGAGCTTACCCTCGAAGAATTGAAAGAAGTATCAGATCTCAGATTGGTTTTTGAAACCTATTCCATAGAACTCACGTGTGAAAGAATCACTCAAGAAGAGATAGCATTGTTGGAAGCAACAGTTAGGGAAGTAGATGAAATTATGCCCAGTTCCAATTCAGGTCAAGAAATCGATTTATTACGACTTGGTGCATTGAATACCCGCTTTCATGATATTTTATATGAAGCTGCCGGAGGTCATTATCTGAAAAGGATTTTGGAAATTATCAGATTACCAATATTACGATACCGGCCATTTTCACTGGAGACAAAAAAACAGAGAGAAAGGTCCTGGGAAGAGCATAGGATGATCATTAATCTACTAAAAACTCGCGACAAGAAGGAGCTAAAAAAGCTAATCAGAAAACACGTCAAAGATGCAGGAAATGCTGTCGCTAGAAAACTTGATAAAATCAGTATTTAACTTTCAAATTTGTTTTAATCACCCCAAAAACGACTCAGGGCATTTTGATATATTATAAATGTGCCCAAACTGGATATCGATCGATTTGACCTAACCGGGCTTTTGAAGGCAATGGAATCTCACAAGTATGTCCTGCTTAAACCTGAGGCGAGAACTGTCGTTTCATCTGTGCAAATTTAGTCTTGTGTGACAGTCAACGATTTTTATGTCCATGCAACAAAACGATTAATGTGATCTCGGTTTAGCGGCATCAGATAGCTCACATTCCACAAATAGTCCATTACCTACATCCGCCTTAACTTCTCCATCAGCCCATACCACTTTACCTCGAGATAGTGTCAATTCGGGCCAGCCCTTGATTTCCATTCCTTCCGTAACAAATGTTGCAAAAGGATCTTGGTCTCTGGCCCAAAAGTCCTGCATCCCAAAATCAAAAATTTTCTGGATCTGAATTTTCACTTGCTCCGTGGGTGTTCAAGGATAACCTCAAATTGCGGTTTTTCTTAAATCGATAACATTGGCAGAGGATATCTTTTGAGCCCGAAAACCAGCGATTCTCTGCAGAGAAGTCAATTAGAAAATGTTCAAGTTAGACAAATACTCAAATATTATTTTCTAAAAAAGGTATAGCTCCTGTAAGGCAATTCACAACCGTTACCAAAGGCAATCTCCATACTACCGCGGTTAGGATGAAAGATCATGCTTGCCAGGGTTTTTGAATATATGGCGTTAGGACGAGGATGGGCGCAAATAGATTCCGGATACCGGGTGTGGTCGGAAAGCATTTCTCTGGCAACAAGAAAATCTATTTCGCCATGATATTTTTCAACCAGGGATCCCATGGCCGTGTGGCGCGAAATCGTCGAAGAGGTTGGATCATTTTTTTTCTTGTCATCGACAGCCATCTTTTCATCTAAGATATGATTGGCGTGGTACAATGAGTCATTACTATATACCGGACAGAAAAAAGAAGGGGAACACTCAATGCTACAAATGCCATCTTCCGGATGAGCCAACAGGAAACTGTTAGGGAGCGCCTTGGGCACTTTCTTGATATATTCAACGGCCGATTCCAAAGTTGTATGTTGAAGCGCTTCACGGATCAAAATGTTTGTCGGGAGCCCGGTGGCGCGCTCCCCGTTATCGATGGCCATCCACAGTAAACATAAACCGGCAGAATTCATTCCCATGTAGGCAGGAACCCCGGGATGTGTATATATGAGTGTTTCCATACCGGATATGTCGCGATGATGGATAACACCGTCCAGCTGGCCGGCCGCCCAGTGATGAAGGCATTCATCATTGTTCTGCCCGCAAACAAGCTCACCTGTTTTTGATGCACTCCCCATGGCTGCAAAAGCTGTGCAGTGCTCCGGAGCATGATAGTTAAACCATTTTTCATAGGCGCAGGCTATCAAGAGGATGTCATCGAAAGATAGATCAGAACCAGAAGCCATTCCTTCCATTTCTGCCAAGGTGTTCGGCGCATATTCTCGAATAAATGGCAGAAATGTTCTTGCATCAGGTAACCACTGCTGCAAAGTCACACCACCTTTAGATGAAAAACCCTTCTCAAGGCATTTCATTATCGTTATGATTCTGGTTCGCCAATTTTTACCGATCGATTCTCCACGCTCATACGCGTCGCCGGTAACTACTAAAT
>JAOZLO010000453.1 GCA_029934775.1 Desulfocapsaceae bacterium | reverse complement strand
TACGAATTGCTCTCCGCAGACCCGATGGAAGAGTGCGAGAAAAAAAAAGAATATTTACAAGAAGAATGAAAGGAAGAACTGCCAGACCTACGAGGGTAACCAATAAAAAAACAGGCCAGAAATATATATTTAAGAAAGATCTCTTCAAGAAACTAACCTGTTGCACTCTTTTCCGCCTTCAAACGAATAAGGAACTGAAAGAGATCTTCCATGGTTCTAATAGATCGTAAAGCCTCTTCATCGGTTAATTTCATGCCAAAACTCTTCTCCAGGACAACAACCATATCTACAGCATCAAGGCTGTCAAGACCGAGATCGTCGTACAGAGTGGCATCAGGGGTCATTTTTTCCGGATCAAGTTCAAATTCTTCCGCCAGTACCACAACAACTTTCTGCCGAAGTTCATCGTCAGAAATCATAAACCACATCTCCTTATCACCAGGGAGGTATTTACCCCCCCCAGAGCAAAATTATTTTTCAACACAGTCGTCAGATTTGAGAATCGCTTTGTCGTAAGAAGATCAGCAACAGCACAGCGGGGATCAATCTTATCAAGATTTCGTGTAGGAAGTATCTCCTGTCTCTCAAGCATTTCCAATACTGCTATCAGCTCCAAAGCTCCCGCAGCCCCAAGTGTATGACCAAGATGCCCTTTAAACGAACTTACCGGCGTCTCTCCATCTACTGCTGCAGCAATTGCCACAGCTTCTGCAATGTCCCCGAGATTTGTTCCGGTTGCATGCGCATTTACATAATCGATATCTTCCGGCTGCAGACCAGCCTCCGCCATGGCATTTCTCATCGCCCGGATCATCGACTCTCTAGCCGGGTTCGCAATATGGCCAGAGTCGGTCACATTGCCAAAACCGATGATTTCACCATATATCTTTACCCCCCGGGCTTTAGCCGATTCGTAATTTTCTAAAACGACTATACCACTACCACCGCCGCAGACAACACCATCACGGTTTTGATGAAAGGGCCTGCATCCGTTTTCAGGATCAGCATTATTACAGGAGGCGGCGCGTAATAGATCAAAAACGCCCGTAACTGATGCATGGGCTTCGTCAGCTCCACCACACAACATCACTTGTTGTCTGCCACTCTGAACGAGGATATAGCCCAGACCAATGGATTGAGAAGAAGATGTACAGGCACTCACAGGGGCCCACTGTTCACCATTGATACCTAGAGCAAGACAGACATTGGCCACACAACTGTGACCCATCATTTTGAAAAACTCCCCGGATTTTATCTCTTCAAGTGCCTTCTCCGGCAGGTATTTAGAATAAAACTCCTCATAAGCTGCTGCACTGCCAGTTGTCGAGCCAATAGCTGCACCTGTTTTCCCCGAGGTGAGAATTTCATCAGAGAGTGCACAATCTTTTATTGCTTCTTTTGTTGCAAGTGTAGCATAGGTAGCCATAGCCCCCATTGTTCTACGGACACTTCTCGGCAAAAGGGTTTTGCAGTCAAATGCTGGAACAGGGGCAGCGATATGGCTTTTGAGTCCCTTGATATCTGCCCAGCCCTCCATGCGGCGAACAGCGGAATTACCACACCAGATATTCTCCAATAAAGTATCAACACCAAGGCCAAAAGGTGAAACTGCCCCCCTCCCGGTGATAACGACCCTGTTCAAGTGCACTTTGTCACTTCCTCCCACAAAGCTTCAAGACCTAGAATTTCACCGGCTCCTACCAGCCCGGAAATAGATGCACCCGCAACTCCGGTCATAAGAATTGATTGACCACATAAATAGAGCCCGGACAATCGAGTGCGAACATCCGGATTAAACTGGTCAAGGCAATGCATGGCTCCGTAGGCACACCCTTCAGTAGCGGCAAGTTCGTCTCGAAAAGTTAGCGGTGTTCCAACAGCCAGAGTCTCTATTGTGCCACAAATGTCTCCCCACCTCTCTTCAGCGATATGAATCATTTCCCGGGCAATCTTCATTTTGTACTCTTCATATTCATCAGATCGCTGACCTTGATTACTTTTTTCAAACTGGACAACATCCTGCCAATAGCCAAGACGAAGCAATATAATGCCATTTCGATCTGGGTGCAAGCTTTCACCCTTTCCGCTCCGGGTACTTGTCATCATCATCGGCCTCAGGTGGTGTGGTGTATTACAGTTCTCTGGTACGACCTCCCCCTTCGAGGGCAGCAGATAATAGTTAAGTGCGCCACTCAGGGTATCCAGCCGACGATCTCCCCTGCCAAAAACAGCAAACAAGGAGAGACTGTTTTTCAATTCCCTTAATCGAGTTTTATATGCAGGTCTGAATGTTGAGCCGGGAACCATGTCCACAATTTGTGCCGGATGCCCGGTAAAAATCACCTGACTGCAGAAAATTTTCTCCCCACTTGCCAGCTTCACCCCTGTCACTGCACCATTCTCTGCCTCAACAGATATGACATCACTCTCGGAAAACAACTCAACCCCTAGCCGAGTAAGAGTTGACAAAAAGCTGTCAACTATTGACTGCCCGCCTCCGGCGACAGTATAGGCCCCCAGGTAATACCCATGCGCCACCATCGCATGTACTTCCAGAGATGCCTGCCGAATAGGAACGCCATAGAGAAAAGCGGGGGTCGAAAGAATAGCACGGAGATGCACATTTTTCGTGATAGTATTTAAAAAATCAACGAGAGAGCGGGGACGAGATTTATAGCCACGTAAAAAAGCCGTTAGAGAAAACTCTGTGTTATAAAAAGGAACTTCTGAACAAATCTTCTGAACTTCTGAAAAATATGTGTCGATCCCATGTTTTTCAGAGGGAAACTGGCGTAGTAGTTCCGCTGCAAATTGCTCATAGGAAAAATATCCGTAAACAGGCTCTGATCTATCAGGAAATTCAAAATGGTCATAGCCTTTTATCGAAAGAGGAATAACGGATATATCCTTGAGCACATCACAGTACCGCCAGAGGATATCCAGTATTTCACCCCGACCAAGGCAACCCGTATAATGAAAACCGACATCATAAGAAATTTTATTGCGTTTGAATTGGCGAAGAGCACCACCGAAATGCGCCTTTTTTTCAACGATGACAACTTTTTTCCCTTTTTTAGAGAGAATTGCTCCAGCTGTCAATCCAGCTATTCCACTTCCAACAATGACAACATCAGCGTTCACTCAAATCCCCTCACAGACATTCTGCAGTGATAAAGCAAACAACAGACATTTACTTAGAACAGGGGCATTTTGAGCAATGTTTTCCCTTCTTTTT
>JAOZLO010000452.1:1979-3245 GCA_029934775.1 Desulfocapsaceae bacterium | reverse complement strand
AAAGAGTTATACTGCCATTTTTAACCTCCAGCACCTTATTAACAAAACTGTCGAGAAAATAACGGTTATGGGAAACAACAACAATCGTACCGTCATACTGCGCCATGGCTTCCTGCAGCACCTCCTGGGAACTCATATCCAAATGGTTGGTCGGCTCATCAAGAAGCATACAGTTAGCAGGGGTAGCGATCATTTTAGCTAGAGCCAGTCTGCTTTTTTCTCCACCAGATAGAACGGCAACCTTTTTGTCAACATCATCACCGCGGAAAAGAAATGCCCCCAGTAAAGAACGGGTATGGGTAATGGTCATCTCTTCCCCACCCTGTACCATGGTCTCCAAAACAGTAATCTGGGGTGATAGCTCCCGGGCCTGATGCTGACCAAAATAGGACATTTCAACGTGAGACCCCTGCCGAATACTCCCTGAATCATGCTTAATCTCTCCGGCAAGAATCTTTAAAAAGGTTGATTTTCCCGCACCATTCACACCGACGACTGCTACTTTATCGCCACGATGAAGCATCATCTCAGCATCGGAAAAGACTGATTTGTCACCATAGTTTTTTCCAAGATTGTCAATCTGAAGAACGTCCCGTCCTGATGGCGGAGCCGGTGGAAAAGAAAACTTGATCTGCCTGTTCCTGTCCTCCAGTTGGATCAAGTCCATTTTTTCCAGTTGTTTCACCCTGCTCTGAACCTGTTTAGCCTTTGTCGATTTGGCTCGAAATCTTTCGACAAATCGCATTGTCTGCTTGATTTTGGCCTGCTGATTGTCGTATGCACTCTGGGTAATAGCACGACGCTCGGCTCTCTCCTTCAAATAATAGGTGTAATTCCCCTTATATACTTCCAGGTTACCTAAACTAATCTCCCAGATCACCCCTGTTGTCTTGTCGAGAAAAGTCCGGTCATGGGAAATAATCACCATGGCCCCCTTGTAGGAGCGAAGAAACTGTTCAACCCAGGTCAATGAATCGAGATCAAGATGATTTGTAGGTTCATCAAGTAACAACAGAGAAGGTGCTTCAAGCAGCATCTTGGCAAGCTTTAACCTCATCTGCCAACCACCGGAGAAAGTTGACACCGGCTTTTCCAGATCTTCCTGCAAAAAACCTAGACCGGTAAGTACTTTCTCGATTTTTCCCTTAATAGAATAAATATCGCTGCCATCCAGCTGATGCTGGATTTCTCCCTGCCGTTCAAGCAGTCTCCGAAAATCAGCTGATTCGGTAACGGCCTCACTCATTTTTCCATGGAGTACGGAAT
>JAOZLO010000452.1:0-1969 GCA_029934775.1 Desulfocapsaceae bacterium | reverse complement strand
TGCAGTTTCAGCCTCATCATAAAGAGTTTTTTCTGACAGAAAGTCATCAGACTCCTGCGCCAGATACCCTACACTGAAAAATTTTGGCCTGCTGAGCACACCATCATCCGTCGCTGAAACCCCAGCCATAATTTTAAGCAGTGTTGATTTACCAGACCCATTTACACCTACCAGTCCAATACGGTTACCGCTGTAAACCTGTGCCGAAATATTTTTGAACAGATGTTTCTCTCCATACCGCAAATCAAGATTATTGACCAAAAACATACCTGATACTACCTCTCTCCATACTTTTATCTGTTATTATCGTAAAGCGATCACGAAACCCTAATTCATTCAATCGCCTGATATTTTTTCTATTCATGCCGATTACCGCCGACAGATCACGATGGGAAACAGATAGTATCATCTTTTCACCAGGATGAAGAGCGGCGATTTTTTTTCGAATCCTTTTGAACCAGATTCTTGATTGAACAAGTTCACCAAAGGAGGGGTGATATGGACCTGAAACCAGTGACTTCTCGAGGGATTCAGATGGTTGAAGGCCCATGCGTACTACCGGAATTGCTGCCTTGCGCAAACGTGAATAGCCCTTTGCTGTCAATGCTACTGCTTTATTAAGGGAAAGTGGCCGATATTCACCCTTACAATAAAGATCTTCCAGTTTGGATTTTTTAACTACTACGACGGGATACAAACGAGTAAAATCCGGCTTTAACCGTATAACTTCGTCTATCCCCAGTAAAAATGAATTCGTCGTTTCAGCCGGCAATCCGATCATGAGCTGAACGCCCACCTGCATACCAACTTTTCTTAAAAGCTTCAACGCCGCAATGCTCTGCAAAACAGTATGACCACGCCGGGAGTTTCTGAGTACACGATCGTCCATGGACTGAACCCCCAGTTCAACAGTCTTCACTCCAAACTCCTGCAGCAGACTGCATACATCCCTGTCGATACAATCAGGCCGGGTCGACAGACGAATCGACGTAACCCTTCCGGAGTTGAGAAAAGATTGTACAGCCGACAACATATAGACCTGTTCCTCTACCGCAAGGCAGGTAAATGATCCCCCGTAAAAGGCAACCTGGACTTCTCTCTTTCCGGGACTTCGAACCAGCCACTCTTCAATTGTCCTGGTTATTTCAACCTTTAACTGTCGAGATCCGGTGGCCTGGCCCGTAATCGATTGCTGATTGCAAAAAAGACATTGATGCGGACATCCGCGATGGGGAATGAAAATGGGTATTACCAGAGCCATTTACTTTACACAGAACCGTTCTGGAGTTCCTTCAAGGCCGCAGCAGCAGCTCTCTGCTCTGCTTCCTTTTTCGAACCGGCCTGCCCTTCTCCAAGCACAGTCCCATGAAAGCAGGCTGCAATAGTAAACAGTTTTTGATGTGAAGGTCCTTCCTCAGCCTCAACCACATATGAAGGGCCTTCATTATATTTTTCCTGCAAAGCCTCCTGCAGACGACTCTTAGCATCAGCTACCAGTAGTTCTTCTTTTTTTCCCTCGATATCAGGAAGAAAAAAATGTTCAATAATACCAACAACAGTCTGATACCCCGCATCCTCGAAAACGGCGCCTATTACAGCCTCATAACCACACGAAAGAATAGACGATTTATTTTTTCCATTTGAGGCATCCTCTCCCTTTCCCAGGCAGAGAAATTTTCCCAGATCAATTTCTCTTGCCATATCAGCAAGATGAGTCTCATTCACAAGTGCGGAGCGCAACCGGGTCAACTCCCCTTCCTTCATTCCAGGATATTTTCGATAAAGGATATATCCTACTGCCAGGTCAAGAACAGCATCCCCTAAAAATTCAAGCGTCTGATTGTCCTGCCCCGCCTGAGCCTGTTCAAATGCAAAAGATGAATGCACCAGTGCTTTCTGTAAAAGACGAAGATCGGTAAAACGGTAATCAATTATTTTTTCAAACTCACTCAGTTCTTCTTTGTTTACT
>JAOZLO010000066.1 GCA_029934775.1 Desulfocapsaceae bacterium | reverse complement strand
GTAAAGTCGATACACAAAGTAGCGGCTACAATTCAAAAACTGGTCCCCGGAGCACGCATCGCCGTGGCCCACGGCCAGATGAACGGCAGAGATCTTGAAGAAATCATGGTCTCTTTTGTCAATAAGGAAATTGATGTCCTTGTCAGTACAACCATAATAGAATCAGGCCTCGATATTCCATCGGCCAATACAATTATAATAAACCGTGCAGATATGTTAGGTCTTGCCGAAATTTATCAGCTTCGCGGCAGAGTAGGCAGATCAAGCACACAATCCTTCGCTTATCTGCTTGTTCCATCCGTTGACAGTCTCAGCAGAGATTCCCGGGACAGACTCAGGGCCCTCATGGACTGCAATGAACTTGGTGGAGGATTTAAGCTGGCTATGAGCGATCTCCAGATACGGGGAGGAGGAAATCTACTTGGGGTCTCCCAGAGCGGAAATATTGCAGCGATCGGCTATGACCTCTATCTTGATCTTCTGCAAAAGACGGTGGCCGATCTTAAATCTGCTGCAAATCAAGAAGATCCGGAAAAACAAAGAGATAACATTGACCCCGAAATCCACCTGCAGATTTCAGCGTACATTCCAGCGATTTATATCCCTGATATAAGCCAGCGCTATATCACCTACCGAAGGATGGCCGCTCTTACAACAACATCGCAGGAGATGCAGGAAGATCTGAAAGACGAGTTGATAGACAGATACGGCGCTCTCCCTGTGGAAACTGTCAATCTCTTTCGGATCATTACCCTGAAAAAAGAACTTGCAGATTTACGTATTCAAAAGCTCGAAAAAGGACAGGATACTCTGGTATTTTCCTTTTCCGACGATACCCCCCTCAGTCCCGAGATGCTTATGACTTACCTGAAGCACTCCTCCAGCAAAAGAAAAAACAAACCTCCGAGACTCACCCAGGAAGGAAGGCTGATCATCAACAGAAAAATGATATCTACCGAACAGATTTTTGATGCTGTGACTGTAACTCTCAATAATCTTAATACACTCACCCATGCAACCGGTTAAAAGCAATCAACAAATTTTCTCTGCCTTCTCCTGGCAGGAAATAGACACGGTCCTCCTCGACCTCGATGGCACACTTCTCGACAAATACTTTGATGATTTTTTCTGGGAAGAGTTTGTCCCGGAGACTTTCGCTAAAAAAAACCATATTGAGATGGGTACTGCGAAAAAGAAATTGCTCAGCACGTATAAAAAAGTCGAGAACACTCTTGAGTGGACCGACCTCGATTACTGGTCTGAGGAACTCTCTTTAAATATTCCAATGCTGAAAAGAGAAATAAGTCACCTTATTGCTCTTCGCCCCCAGGCCATTGAGTTTCTCGAATATCTGAGAGAAATAAAGAAACCTGCCTATCTGGTGACCAACGCCCATCCGAAAACCCTCAAACTCAAATTGGGAAAAATTGATATTGAAAAGTATTTCACAGAAATATTCTGTGCCAAGGAAGTAGGCACCGCAAAAGAGCAACCCGAGTTCTGGAGCATGCTGAAGGAGCTGCTTCCTTTCAACAGAAACCGAACTCTTTTTGTCGACGATACGGAAAAGGTTCTTCAATCCGCCAGGAGTTACGGGCTCGGCCATTTGATTCATATTGCACAGCCCAGCTCGCGTACTCCTCCCGCCTTTTCTAATAATTTTACATCAATACTCAACTTTCAGGAATTGATGACGTTATAAAAATCAACGAATGCGGAAGTCAGCTTGAAAAAGTGCTGCAAGTATTTATAATGCACTGTATTCGATTTTTCCTTTCATCTGCTACCCATTTACATACATGAACATGGTAATAAACTCAATAATGTACCGACTATTCATTTTTACTCTTCTCTCTCTCCTCTTCTTCCAGCCTGCCACTTCTGCCATAGCGGTCGAGAAAGTTATCATTGCCAGCAGCGGGGCTGGTAAAGGATTCATTGAACATACATTACCGGCTGTAACACTTGCCGCCACGGGAAATATTGATTATCTCGAGCTCCACATTGTAATGACTTCTGATGACCAGCTTATTGTTTTCCATGACCTCACTCTCAACCGCCTCACCGATGTCGCACAGCTTTTCCCTGATCGCAGCCGTGAAGACGGCAACCACTATGTCATCGATTTTTCACTGAAAGAAATACAGCAACTCCGGCTTAAACATGTTTTCGGAACAGGTACAGGTGTGCTCTCTCTTGCCATTCCTACCCTAAAAGAGGAACTCAGCCTGATTCGAAGGCTTGAATCAATTCTGGATAAATCCATTGGTATTGCTCTTGAGATCAAACATCCCTGGTTTCACGTAAAGGCGGATAAAGATATAAGCTCTGCAAGCCTTGATATCCTACTGGATCATGGCTATGTCGATCACAACAGTAAGATCTTTATCCAGTGTTTCGACCCTGAAGAACTGCAGCGGATATATACTCAACTTATGCCCCAAAGAGAGATGAAACTACCTCTTATCCAGCTGATCGACAATAATGACGGCAACGAAACACAACAAAAATCCTTTGGAAATTTTCTGCCATACAGCTTCGACTGGCTGTATACCAACAGTGGTTTAAGAATAATCTCAAGCTATGCTGCAGCTGTCGGCTTACCAGAGAGTTCGATAGTGGACGGGAACGGAAACCTGCTGTTAACGGGTTATGTCAAGGCAATCCATGAATATGGCATGTCGGTTTTCGTCTATTCTCTCAACAATCAACCTGACACTTTCCCCCCTTTTGCTGATTCATTCACATCACTCCTTGACGTATATCTTCAAAAAGCGGATATAGACGGTTTCTATACTGATGCTTTTAATGAAGCAAAGATGATCACTGATCAGTTAGATTTTTCTTCACTTCCCCAGGAGCTTGTCCGAGAATAGAGATTGTCTCGCAGAATTTTTCCGGAAATATTTTTGGGTAAGCGCGGCAGAAAGATAATCTTTCGTGGGATTTTATAACCAGCCAATGTTTTGCGACAGTGATTTTGCAGCTCTTCGTCACTAACGATAGAGTTTTTTCTTCGGACGACCCAGGCAACCACGCGTTGACCAAATTCAATATCATCTTCTCCGGTTATACACACTTCTTCAACCGCCGAATGTAATGTCAAACAGGCTTCAACTTCTGCCGGATAAACATTTTCTCCACCGGTTATAATCAGATCACTTCGCCGGTTGAGCACACAGAGCCCGCCCTGTTCATTCAAAAAACCGATATCTCCGGTATACAGCCATCCATCCTTGAGAGTTTGTGCTGATTGGTGTGGTCTTTTGTAGTAGTGATCCATAACCATCCTGCCCCGAACAAGAATTTCTCCCTCTTCATAAAGATGTACAGATTGTCCTGCTGAATTAACAATTTTGACTTGAATACCTTCAAGCGGCTCCGGCAGTTGCGGTGTGTCGTTCTGTTTAGGTGACAAAGGTTCTGTCGCAACCTGGGAGCAGGCCTCTGTCAGACCATAGGTTCTAAGAACAGGCAGTCCAAGGTCGAGAGCCTGTCGCCGGAGCGTTTCACTGCAGGAAGCTCCGCCAATTAAAATAGTCCGAAGAGACGTTTCGGTTTTTTTATTTCCGGCAAGACGGACCTCCACTAGCCGGTGGAGCATGGTGGGCACAAGTGACATCTGCGTAACATGCTGTTCATCTATGGCTCTTGAAACTTTTTCTGCGTTAAAATGCTTATGGAGAACAACTGAGGCTCCGATAAGCACACTACGAGTCAAGATAGAAATGCCTGCAACATGAAACAGCGGCACACAGCCGAGCCACCGGTCATTCTGCCGTGCTTCAAGATGGGAGAGTGAGGCCATGGCGGAGGCACCGAAATGACGCGCAGTCAGGGGAACCCCTTTGGGCGTCCCTGTTGTGCCGGAGGTATAAAGGATCGTCCATGGGATATCCGGCGAATAATCCGCCATCTGGAAAATATTCCCGCCTGTTGTAGGGGACTGGCCTTCTGCATCCAGCCAGACCAGCCTGTTCTCATTAGAATCGGTGACCAGAGGAGGTAAACAATCGCCGTTGTTATATGCTTTACGAGCAAGAGAAATAAAAGGTTCTTCTGTTGCGATCACAATTTTTGCACTGGTCTCATTTAACTGAAAACCAATCTCTGAAGAGGTCAGTCGAAGATTTACAGGTAAAAGTGTGGCCCCACATAGATGAACAGCATGAAAAATCTCTACTGCAAGCAAACCATTGTTCAATAATGACGCTACTGTATCACCCTGCTTAATTCCCAAAGCTCTCAGTTGCCTTGCCCGACAGATAGAGCGTTCATAAAGTTGCTGAAAGGTGACGCTCTCATTATCTTCAATTATGGCTAGATTATCTGGAGAAACCTGTGCACGCCCCCCAATCCACGATTTTTCCAATGAAAAAGGAGGTAATTTACTCATATTGAGAATTCCATTGTTTTACCAGTGGCAACCTCTTCAAGTTGATCCTGATCGATGGCCACACCAAGACCTTTAACCCCGGCAATGGATATATGACCATTCCTGATTTTCAGCCCATCAGACAGATCCTGCTCCAGAAGATTCCCCGTTGCAAGACCGCATGCATACAACATGTTTGAGGGAAGTGCGGCAGCCACATGTGTTGCCATGGCTCTGCCCACAGCACCATCCATAAGTGTTGTTGTAACACACGGAATAGTATACTTTGCTGCGGCTAGCCCCATTCGCATACTCAGGTGAGGGCCTCCCGTGGCAGCAGGCTTCAAAATAATTATATCAGCCGCCTGGTTTTGCAGAATAGTTTGAATATCGTCAACTGAACAGGCCGCTTCATCCGCCGCCAGAAGGATAGTGTGATTTTTTCGCAGGAGTGCGGCACCGGGCAGATCTTGTGCAGAAAGAGGTTGTTCAAGGTACTCAATGGACAGGGATGATAATATTTCAAATGCACTGTCCGCTTCTTCCAGTGTCCAGGCCTGATTGGCATCCAGACGAATTTTCACATCCTCACCGAGACTCTCCCGCACAGCACTGATACGTTCAAAATCCTGCCTGACGGGCTGCACACCCACCTTTATCTTAAAGGTTCGAAAACCTTCACGGTAACTGTCACCAGCTTCCCGAACAATCTCTTGTGTGTCTTGCGCCTGCAGTAAGGAATTAACCCTGACAGCAGGCAAAACCGATGTGTGAAATTGTTCTGCCAGCAGCGCTGCAACAGAACAGCTCCGCTGTTTTGAAGCCAGGTCACAGAGGGCGGTATCGATGGCAGAAAGTGCTGTCACTGCAGCAGGAAAAGCCAATTGAAATTTCTCAATCTTTTCTTCAGTCGACCACTTTTTTTCCCGTAAAAGAACAGGCAGGTATCGACCTAAACTGTCACAGGCTTCCTGAAGGCTCTCTGTATGAAAACCTTGAATCGGCGTTGCCTCACCATAGCCCTTCAAGTTACTGGAATCCTCAATTTCCACGAGGACTCCTTCCCTGTTATAAAGTGTGCCATGACCTGTATGAATCGGGCGGACAAGGGGAAGTGAAAAGGGAGTTAACCTTGCCCTCCTAAGATCTCCAGGGGAATTTCGAAAAATCAGGCTCCCGCTTTTCCATCCATGCATTACGTCCCTCCTGGCCTTCTTCTGTCATATAGTAGAGCATGGTAGCATTACCGGCAAGTTCCTGGATCCCCTGCTGGCCATCCACATCACAGTTAAAAGCGGCCTTGAGGCACCGAATGGCAATCGGGCTGTGCTTAAGAATCTTCCTGGCCCACTCAATACCCATATCTTCAAGTTCGTCTACCGGAACAACTTTGTTTACAAGTCCCATATCCAGTGCTTCCCGGGCGTCATACTGATCACAAAGATACCAGATTTCCCTCGCCTTTTTCTGCCCCACAATGCGGGCAAGATAGGCAGAACCAAAACCACCATCAAAGCTCCCTACCTTTGGCCCTGTCTGACCAAATTTTGCGTTATCGCCTGCAATAGTGAGATCGCAGACAAGATGCAGTACATGACCACCGCCAATGGCATAACCTGCGACTAGTGCAATGACAGGTTTAGGCAGACTTCGAATCAATTTCTGCAGATCAAGGACGTTTAAACGCTGAACACCATCACCCCCGCGATAGCCTTCATCGCCCCGTACCTTGATATCCCCCCCTGAACAAAATGCCTCTTTTCCTTCCCCTGTAAAAAGAATAACACCTATGGTCTGATCTTCCCGGGCACGGGAGAAAGCATCGAGTAATTCAAAATTTGTTTCAGGTCGAAAAGCATTACGACGATGAGGACGGCAGATGGTTATCTTTGCCATCCCCTCGGCCTTCTCAAAACGGATATCTTCATATTTTTTTACATTTTCCCACTGTACTATAGTCATTAGATCCTCTTTTATTTATTCCTGTTGATACAATGATGCTCCCGGACACTGCTGAAAAAATGCTGTAACGGCCTCCGCGGTCACAGGTCCATTTTCAAGGTGTGCAGCATGCCCCGCCTGTTTAATAAAGCAAGTATGTCCCTGCAGACAATTGGCTTTGAGTTGCAAAGCAAGATCACAGAATTTCCTGTCCTCCTCCCCGGCAATAAAAAGCATTGGAACATCGATTTGTTGCAAAGAATGATACACCGGTACTTGTGACCCCGTCCCCATCCCTCGCAGACTGTATGCAAGAAAAGAGGGATTATTGGCCATTCTCTGCCGATATGCCTCATCCAGAAAAGTCCTGCCCAGTTTTTGCTGACTGGCAAAAAGAGGATGGTTCATCCATCGTTGAACAAAGGCATCAATCCCCTCTGATTCAATAAAACATGCAAGCTTTTCGTCTTCTTTTTTTCGCAAGCGTCTATCTTTTTCAGCCTCAATACCACCTGAAGCACCTATCGTTGCGACTGAAGCAACCCTGGAAGGAAAACAGGCAGCAAAAGACAGGGCAAGTCTTCCTCCCATTGAATAACCACAGATGAAACATTTTTCAATATGGAGTTGATCGAGTATACCGGCAAGAACGATATTACATTTTGAAAAAGTGTACCAGTTTGAATCATCCGGTACAGAGGTTCTTCCATGTCCGGGGAGATCAATGGAGATAACACAAAAATGATGCCGTAATGAAGCCGACAGGCTGGACATTGTCTCTATTGAGCCTGTAAACCCATGAAGCAGAAGGAGCACAACTCCCTGGCCCTCGATTCGCACCTGAAAAGAGCTGTCACCGACCTTGATCTTCTTCTCCAGGAAATCAGTCATTTCCGGAAAACTCCGATTTTTCCGAAATCTTCGATATTTTCACCGACACGGGAAATCAACTTTTTTTGAAAAGCAACACTCTCATTGCGATCTACACAGAGTTCTATCACCTTTGTCCCGGGATTATTTAAAGCAGTGCGAAGGGATGGTCCAACTAAAGAGAGGCTTTCAATTTTTTGATATTCAAGCCCATACATTTCTGCAGCAGATTGAAGTGAAAGTCCATGGGGCGTTGTGAAAAAAGTATCGAAGCCAGCTTCCTTACTGTACTGTGAAACGGGCAGAAATGAGAAGATACCGCCCCCGTCATTGTTGATGACGATGATGGTGAGATCAAGCTTATTTCGACTGGCTGCAAGCAATCCACCTATGTCGTGTAAAAAAGCAAGATCACCGATAAATAAAACAGTCCGGCGTCCATTTTTCCGGAAAGAATTTTCTCCGGCAACACCCAGGGCACTGGAGATAACGCCATCGATACCATTGGTACCCCGGTTACTCAAAACCCGGACAGATTTTAGTGAAGGTGGTGCAAAACTGTCTATATCGCGAATGGGCATACTGCTTGATAAAAAGAGATCACACTTGTCCGGTAAATGATCAACAAGAGATGCCCCGACAGCTGGTTCAACAAGTGATCTGTTATGCTCAAATTCTTGATCAAGTGTTTCTCTTGCGATCTGTTCCACCTGCATCCATAGATCAAACCATACCGTATCTCTTCGTACAAAACTGTTACTTTCAAGGGTTTCATTCAGCTGACGGAAAAGCTGTGCCGGATCATACGACAGCAGGTCACTTGCAAGATGATCAGGATCATTCCATCGCTGTTCGGCATCTACTATGAGATGCCGGCTCTGCCCATGCTCTAAAGCCCACAATCTTGCCGCCTTGCCCGTCAGTGTCGCACCGATATGTACAATACAATCAGCAACCATACGTTTACTAAAAGTACTGTTACGAAAGAGAAGATCTCCGGTTGAAATCAGCCCCATTCCCCTGGTATGAGAACCAAATCGTAATCCTGAAACAGGATCTGCAATAACAGGCCATGCAGCGATTTTTGAAAAACGACCAATCTCCTCATAAAAATCACTCCTTGAATTCTGTTCACCGCAGAGTAGCACTCCCCGTGGTTGCTCTTTAACAAGTTGACAAAGTTCAGTTATTACCTGCTCTGGTACTTTGTCACTCTGCGGGTAAGAACGGGTATATATAAAACCCTCTGCTCTTCCCCGATCTACAGAAAGAGACAGTTTTTGCAGTTCTTCCACCTCTTCATCGTTAATCTGTGGAGTGAGAGGATCCCGGAAAGGCAGGTTGAGATGGACAGGGCCTTTGATTTTACCCTGTGCAATTGAGGCTGCCCGAGCGCCCAGCCCTCTGGCTGTTCTAAGAATTAAATTATTTGCTTCGGGTAGAGGAGTCTCGGCGAACCACCTGGTATGGTGTCCAAAGAGGTGAGTCTGCTGGATGGTTTGCCCTCCACCCCATTCGCGAAGCTCTGCGGGACGATCTGCCGTAAGAATAATAAGTGGTACCCGACCATACCAGGCCTCGATTACCGCAGGGTAGAAATTAGCTGCAGCCGTCCCTGAAGTGCAGAATATAACTACTGCTTTACCGCTTGCCTTTGCCAGTCCCAGCGCAAAAAATGCGGCAGACCGCTCGTCAAGATGAACCCAGGGTTGAAGTGCAGGAACGAGTCGACTGGCAATTGCAAGGGGGGCTGATCGTGATCCGGGACAGATACAGAGATGGTCTGCGCCGGCACGGGAAAACTCCACCAGAAGTGCCTTGCAGAAGGCAACGTTTGCATTGGGTGCAGTGGCAAGATCATCCGTCACAGAGCGGGATATCATGAGTGTACCTCCAGGATGGCTGAGAAAGCTGCCTTCATTTTAAGCTCGGTTTCCCTCAGTTCCTCCCCGGGTACGGAACCTGACACAATACCGGCTCCCGCGTGAAGATGGGCTTTATTGCCCCTTAAAAGTGCCGCGCGCAGGGCAATGGCAAAATCACCTTCACCGCGATCATTTACCCAGCCGACAGGTCCTGCGTACCAGCCTCGTTCAATATTTTCATTTTCACTCAACCATTTCAGTGCTTTTTCCCTGGGTGTACCTCCAACAGCGGGTGTCGGGTGAAGATCCCCCAGTATTTCAAGAATGGAGATATCTCTGTCCCTGTGAACTGTCCCGGAAATTTCACTGTAGAGATGTTGAATCCCGGGCAGTTTTAGAATAGAAGGCTTCGAGGGAACCTTGAGAGCGGTGCAATACGGTTCAAGTGCCTGGCCGATAGCCCGGATGACAATACCATGCTCGTGCTGCTCTTTTGCACTCCCCAGCAATGCCTCTTGAAATTCCTGATCCTCTTCTACCGTTGCTCCACGAGGCTTTGATCCTGCAAGAGGCCCGGAAAGAAGTTCTTTCCCCCGAAGAGCAAGCAATCTTTCAGGAGTTGCACCCAGAAAGGAAACGCCGCTCATGGAAGCGGCAAAGATAAAACAGCTGGGATAGTTCTCTCGTAAATTATGTAACACCTGGGCGGCACTGAAAGGTGCCTCATGGTGAACATCACAGCATCTTGAAAGGACAACTTTTTCCAGATCTCCTCTTTTGATCAGATCAAGGGCCTGCTCTGCCGCCTGCAGGTAATACTGTTCAGAGGATCCCTGCTCTAAACTGACACTCTTTCCACTGCCAGTTACTTGTTTTTGTTGTTGTTTTATGGGATTTTTCAGATGGGCTTCAAGCCATGCAACGCGACTTTGCAGCCGGTTAAAAAGATCTTGAACAGATGAGCTGCCATTAATGGTAAGATGCAGGGAAAGACGAAGACGAACCCCGGTTCTCGACTCATGCCGTGTCAATAAAAGTTCCGGCAGTACCAGTCGCGCCGCCGGAAACCTCGTCCAGTGCGAATCAGCTCTTGCCTCATAATCACCAAAAGCAAAACCACCCATAAGAAGAGGTCTTTCTTCGGCTTCCTGCCCATAATTCACCAGACAGGCATCATTAAAAAGCTCCCGGACAGCCTGACTGGCATCGTTGAAGCGTGTTCTCCCTTCAACCTCAATCTGACCACTTCGGCCCAGAGCGACAAAAGCCTGGTGGCGATCGGGATATTCTCCAAAAAAACGTTCCTCATTTTCTGCTGCGGAAAAAAGAGCTAGAAAATCAAGATTATCCATGGGCTGCTGCCAGCCGAAGATGATCTCTTTCTGAAGAGATCTTGCCTTATCCACTGCCTCAGACAGGCGGGATTTCAGTTGGTTTTCAACCATGTCAAACTCGTAAAAACTTAAATTTTCAATGGCTAAGTAAAAA
>JAOZLO010000451.1 GCA_029934775.1 Desulfocapsaceae bacterium | reverse complement strand
GCTACTACAACAGCACAATCCGGGATAAGACCGGAGAATCGGCACTTAAGGTTCCAGAATTTCTCGAACCCGATATCAGCACCAAAGCCTGATTCAGTAACATGGTAGTCCGCTAGTTTTAAACCAACTTTATCAGCGATAACTGAGCTCTGGCCAATGGCAATATTGGCAAACGGGCCGGCGTGGACAATAACCGGCTGACCTTCGAGGGTCTGCATCAAGGATGGGTTGAGGGCATCAACCATCCACGCGGTCATTGCACCGGCAACCTGTAGATCTTCGGTGGTGACAGGTTTACCTTTTTTGGTATAGGCAACAACAATTTTACCCATTCTCTCACGCATGTCTTTAAGGTCATTGGCAATTGCCAGGATGGCCATAACCTCCGATGAAACAGCTATCCCGAATTTTGATTTCATCATGAAGCCGTCGGATTTACCATTTACACCGTCAATACCGATGATGATGTTCCGCAATGACTGGCAGCAGAAGTCCATTATCCATCCCATCTCAATATTAGTAGGATCAATGTCAAGTCGCTTCATGCCTGAAAGTCGTTCTAGCTGTTCGTCGGTATAGTTTCTCTCATGCTGGAGACGTGAGGTCAGAGCAACCATGGCAAGGTTGTGGGCATTCATGATGGCATTGATGTCCCCGGTAAAACCAAGAGAAAATGGGGTGAGAGGTATACACTGGGCAAGACCACCACCGGCTGCTGATCCTTTAATATTCATGGTCGGTCCACCGGATGGCTGGCGGACTGCAGCACAGACACTTTTTCCTAGTTTTCCAAGACCCTGAACAAGACCCATGGAGGAAGTAGATTTTCCTTCGCCAAGAGGTGTAGGGGTTATGGCTGTAACATCTATGTATTTGCCGTCAGGCTTATCCTTTAACCTCTCAAGTACAGCGCGAAAATCGATCTTGGCTATGTAGTGTCCCTGAGGGAGGAGTTCTTCCTTCGTCAGACCAAGTTTCTCACCTATTTCATAGATTGTTAACATCGTCTTTTCTGCGTCCTGTGCAATCTCCCAATCTGCATGTTTGGTTGGATCTAATACCATGTCATACTCCTGATTAAAATTGAAGCCCATGAAGAGCCAGATAAAACAAACTCTCTTAACGTATTGAAATACTACAATAATTATGAATATATCCCTTGGCGAATCAAAAGGAGGAAAAAATCTTTTCAAGATATAATATAACAGCGAATTCCTACCATGTTTTATTCTGTTAAGCAATTGATTTTATCTCTCCAATCTGTTCAATTTTATCTGGCTGTATGGTCCTTAATCTGGGCTTCTGGAAGTTTTTACATCAATCAGTAATCGACGGAGAGGAGTTGAAATGAAGCGAATCTATCATTTTCAAATCTGAAGAAATCTGCAGGTCATTACATTGTGGTATTGCTATGACTTGAAATTAATATACAATGACTGTTAAAATTTCGGTTAGCCAGGTAGTGAGCAAATGATTTATCTGAGCGGCATCCTGCGAACGAGAATAATCCACGACAAAAAAAGAGGGAATCGTGATGAGGAAAAAGGTGGTGATTATAGGAGCAGTTGCGCTTGGGCCTAAGGTGGCCTGCCGGTTGAGGCGACTTGACCCGGAGGCAGATATCACGCTTATTGATCGAGATAATCTTATCTCTTATGGAGGTTGTGGTATTCCTTACTATGTTGGTGGGGATGTAAATGACCTTGAAGATCTTTATAAGACTTCGTCACATGCGATTCGTGATCAGGAATTTTTTAAAAATTGCAAAGGAATAAAAGTTCTCACTCGTGCAGAGGCTAGAGACATTGATCGTCGAGCCCATACAATAAAAATAGAGCATCTTGACTCTGGAGAAAAGGAAGAATTACCTTACGATAAACTCGTTATAGCAACCGGGGCAAGTCCTGTAATACCGCCCATCCCCGGTGCTGACCTGCCGCATGTTTTTACTGTAGCCGATCTGCACGATGCTGAGTCTATAAAAAAATTGATGGTGCAGGGCAAGGTTAGCAGGGCAGTTGTAATCGGAGCCGGCGCAATTGGTCTTGAAATATCTGAGGCTTTAACAGATCTTTGGGGGATTGAAACTACACTGATTGAGATGGAAGATCAGGTTCTACCTACTTTACTCGGAAAATGTATAGCCCGGATAACTGCAAAAGAACTGGAACAAAAAGGTGTTAATCTGCTCCTGTCTGAAAGAGTGTTGCAGATTACTGAAGACCTGGGAAATGGCCAGTGTATTGTGAAAACATCACATAACTCAATTGCCGTCGATATTGTTGTTCTTGCTGCAGGAGTCAGACCAAACACAAAACTTGCCCGGAGTGCGGGCATATCTGTCGGCATGTCTGGTGGAATTGCTGTTGATCATCGTATGAGGACCAGTGATCCGGATATATATGCAGGTGGAGACTGCGTCGAGTTAAGAAACCTCATTTCAGGGGAAAACACGCTTATGGCGCTCGGCTCCCTGGCAAATCGTCAGGGAAGACTGATAGCAACCAATATCAATGGCGGTCAAAGCCATTTCAGAGGAACTGTCGGGACTTTTTGTATAAAGGTATTTGATCTTGGAGTAAGCAAGGCTGGACTTACTTACAGGCAGGCTAAAGAAACAGGATTTGATCCGGTATATGGGGTTGTTTCCCAGGCAGATCATGCACATTTTTATCCTTCCTCGGAAATAATCTATGTGTCACTTCTGGCGGACCGTAAATCGAGAAAAATTTTGGGGATTGAGGCAGCTGGAAAAAACGGAGATGCTGTGAAGGCAAGGGTTGATGCAGTTGCTGTACTTTTGCATCACGGTGCAGACGTGGATGAAATTTGTGGCCTTGAGATCGGATACGCTCCGCCTTTTGCATCAGCCATGGATGTAGTCAATAATGCAGGAAATGCTCTTGATAATATTCTTGCAGGATATAACAGAACTATTGATGCAGCAGATTTCCTTTTTAAATTTGCTCAAAAGCAGATTAAAGTCCTTGATCTTCGGGGAACAAAAGAAGCGGCGCCTTTTATTGAGAAATACGGCAAACAGTGGCTTAATATTCCACAGGATCAGTTACGCAGAAAGATATTGGACGTGCCGAGAGATGAACATCTGTACCTTCTCTGCGATACCGGTCCACGATCATATGAGGCTCAAGTATACTTGTCTTCGAAAGGAATAATGGACACCCACAACATACAAGGGGGCTTTGCTATGATAGTGGCAACTGATCCTGCTTTTATTTAGTGCCTTA
>JAOZLO010000450.1 GCA_029934775.1 Desulfocapsaceae bacterium | reverse complement strand
ATACAGAACGAAAAGTTATAAAAGAAGTGGTGGAAAGCTTTAAAAACGCCCAGCTACCAATCTTAGTGACGATCCTCAACTTTGTGGATTTGAAAAAAGAAGGCTATTACCGGTACTATAAAAAAGTATTATTCGTCCTATTATGGTGATTGATTTTTGACTATGCCAGAGTCGTAAGCTATAATTCATGTTCCGTAGAAAGAAATTGCAGGTATGCGAGATAAATTGATATATGAATATTATGGAGTCGATCTGAGTATAATCTGGGAAACAATCAAACAGGATTTTGTTAAGATTATAATAATGTATGGTACTGTGAAGAGTGTACAGAAAAATGGAAATTTGGTCAATTTAAAGGGAAAATAGAAATTAGTGCTGATTTTGATGATATTTGGGTTCGACCCCAGATGTACATCCAGGAGGAGAAAATATGCGTAAACAACGAACTGAATATGATTCACCTGTAGACGCTCTTGTAGCTATAGCAAAACGGCTCAGTATTTATGAGTCTCGTTATAAAAAAACATCAGAGACTTTTTTTGATGATTTCAGTAAGGGACAACTAGAAGACTCTGAGGATTTTGTTGAATGGGCTAATGATTACAAACATTACGTGGTAATCAGACATGAAATAAAGGATCATTTACAACATGCTGCTTAACGATTTATCTCAGTACCTTAAACAGGCTGAAATAGAGGTTAGAGGCTTGAATAATGCGTATATTGAGCGTTATGAAGAAGAGATTATAGCAGCTAATCGTGTCAACTTACGTATCAGGGTTCGTTTTCAAAATGGGTACATGCTGGAGATAAGTGAAGCGATAATTAATGACAATGGATTGCAGACCCATTTGGGGTACCGATATCATTTCCAAGACGAACAAAATGATCTTGTTTTTCGATATGACAACACCCCACATTTCCCTGATCTTGACAGTTTTCCTCACCACAAGCATCTCCCTGAAGAGGTTATTATTATAGATAAACCATCAATTTTTCAAATAATTATAGAGGTGAAAAAATACTGTTTTAAGCCTTAAAAACACCTACTATATTGATGTAAATTGTAGGAAATAGAGATGATGGGGCTTCATCCGATGGCAGGAGCATAGAAATGGCACATTTGATTGAAATCTTACGAGAAGAAAGAGAGGAAATCCTAGCAATTGCAACTCGATACCACGCCAAGAACATCAGGCTATTCGGTTCAGTGGCGCGTAGAGAAGATCGGTCGAACAGCGATGTCGATTTTCTGGTTGATTTTCAACCTGGTTCTACATTATTCGATCAGGTTGGTCTTATTGAGGCCCTCTCAAACAAACTCGGTCGCAAGGTGGATGTAGTCAGTTCCCGGGCACTAAACAGGCATCTGTCACATAAGATCCAGCAAGAGGCAATGGCAATATGAAAGATAAATCTATTTACATTGCGACGGTACTGGAATGTATCGACTTGATAGAGGTTTATACGTCAGGTTTTACACGGGAGATTTTTCTGGCGGATCGTAAAACTCAGGATGCGGTTATTCGCAACCTTGAAGTCATCGGTCAGGCTCTCAAAGATTTCGGAATAGAGCTTTTGACTGAAGAAATGCCACAGATTCCATGGTCTCAAGTTGCCGGCATGAGGAATATCCTGGCGCATGAATATATGGGTGTCGACATGGTGATGATCTGGGATACTTTGCAGTTGCATCTCAAAGACTTGCAGCAGGCATTGGAAACTTTCCAAAACGATGGGTCCATGTCGAAGTCGTAAGCTATAATTCAAAGGAATAGGCGGTTAAAAGCAAAAAGAATGTTGGCAGTTGGCGGTTAACAGCAAACAGCAAACAGCCAACAGCAAACTATCTTTTCAGCTTTTAACAGCAAACCGCAAACTATCTTTTAAGCAAACTATCTTTTCAAAATGAATATCGACAAACTCCTCACATCCCCTGAAGGGAAGACCCTTGAATTTAAAAGGGATACGTCTGCGATCAAGCAGATCATGAGGACCATTGTTGCCTTTGCCAATACCTCCGGTGGAACAGTGATCATTGGCCGGGAAGACAATGGTAAGGTGGCTGGTGTCGATGATCCCCTGCTGATCGAGGAGCAGTTGACGAATAGTATAGCCGATTCTATTGCCCCGTTAATACGACCTGAAATCGAAATTGTATCAATAGGCGGCAAGACTCTCCTTTGTATTCGTGTCTCTCATTGGCCTGGCCCTTTTTATATCAGAAATGAGGGGAATGATAAGGGCGTTTACATCCGCCTGGGCTCCAGTACCCGTCAGGCCGGTCCGGAGTTTATCGCAGAGATGAAGCGCCTGGGGGAAGGGATTTCATTTGACCGGCTTCCTCGGCCGGAACTAACCATTGACGATCTTAATATCAAAATAATCCAGGAATCGTTTCAAGGGGTAGAGCAAGAGATAACAGAGGAAAAGCTCGTCTCGCTGGGAATCCTGGTCCCTTACATTGGCAATTTGGTGCCATCTAATGGCGGGATTATTCTTTTTGGTTCCGATTCGGCAAGAGAACGCTTCTTTCCGGATGCCAGAGTGAGTTGTGCCCTTTTTGAAGGGAAGGATAAGGCCAACTTCCTTGACAGGATCGACATTGACGGCGGAGTTTTTTCCGCCCTGACCGAAGTTCCAAAGTTTGTGCGCCGTAACAGCAGGCTGGCAGCCAACATAGAATCATTCAAACGAAAAGATGTATCAGCATATTCAACTGTTGCCTTGCGGGAAGTACTCATCAACGCTATAGCGCATACAGATTACTCACTTATCGGTATGCGTATTCTGGTAGCGATATTTTCAGACCGCCTGGAAGTGCAGAGCCCAGGTATTCTTCCCTTTGGCATGACATTGGATAATTTCAGGGCCGGGACAAGTATTATTCGTAACCACACCATTGCCAAAGTTCTTCGTCACCTATCTCTGATGGAGGAGTGGGGCAGTGGTTACCGCCGTATAGAAGCTTCCTGTATTGAAAATGGTTATGATATCCCTGAGTGGTTTGAAATCGGCCCGACTATCCGTGTTGTCTTCCCCCCGCATCCTTTAACGGTCCAGAAAGAAACGGGGAGCACCGACAACAATGTCCCTGTGAATGTCCCTGTAAATGTCCCTGTAAATAAAAGACAGCAATGGTTTCTTGAGCAACTCAAGCAGGGTATTCAATGTAAACCTGCAGACATTGCGACAATTTGGGGGGTTGTAGAAAAAACTGCCAAACGAGACATCAGTGACTTGCAGAAAAAAGG
>JAOZLO010000449.1 GCA_029934775.1 Desulfocapsaceae bacterium | reverse complement strand
CCGTTTCCTTTGATGACCCGGCATTTCTGCAGGCATTTATAAAAAGCAGGGAAAGGGATTTCTCAGAAAAGCAGCGTACATGGCTTAAGTGGGCAGTTGCGCAGACAAACTCCGATGTCCTGGCCAGGTCTTTAGCATTAAAAAATTGACAGGCCAATCAATATATGAAAAATAAGCTACTGCTTTTTTTATTTATATTTCTTCTCATTCCCGGGATTTCAGCCAGCGCTGTGATGTGCAGCCTGAATATTGAGTTTACCTTTGCTCCACTGGATGATGCCGACAGACAACTCCTCGGCTATAAACTCTATAAAAATGGAGAGGAAGTCTGCAAGACAGATGACCCCGACACGTCCAGGATTACCTGCGAATTTCTTACAGAAGAAGGCACATCCGACTTCACCCTTACTGCTTATTATTCTAACGATACCGAAAGCAGGCCGTCTCCATCATTCCCATTAACTATCGGCTCAGTACCTGACACACCATCTGAAATACTGCCCCTGCCCGACACACCTTCTGACGATCCTGCCCCCCCCTCTTCCAATACAGATGCAACCGGTGCTGAAATACGCAGCATGAATATAGATCTGACCTTTACCGCACTAGACGATCCAGACCGACTACATAGCGGCTACAGACTCTACAAGGAAGGCAAACAAGTCTGTGAAACAGATGCCCCCAATGCATTTGCGATAACTTGCGAATTTCTTACGGGAGAAGGCACATTCAACTTCACCCTTACTGCTTATTATTCCGACGGTACTGAAAGCCGACCATCACCATCGTTCCCATTCACCATAGGCTCAGGATCAACAATCATAACGCCACCGGGCCCATCTACCGAGCAGCCCCTGCAGGCAATCATTAAACCAACGCTTACCAGTGGCGAAGTGCCACTCCAGGTCATATTTGACGGAACAGCCTCCACCGGCGATATCTCATCCTCTAGCTGGGAATTCGGCGACGGTACATCCTCTTCTGACCCGACTACCAGCCACACTTATTCTATTCCGGGAACATATACTGTAACCCTGGATGTAGAGGCTGAGGGTGGAGTAATCCACCAGGCAACCACAACTATCACAGCCCGGCAAAATACATCCGTTTCTAAACTACCGACGGCGGTGCTCTCTTCCTCTACAGCCGCCGGGGACGCTCCGCTGACTGTTAACTTCAACGGTGCTTCCTCCACAACACCCAACCCGCCGATCGTACGCTATGACTGGACATTCGGAGACAGTTCCAGCGGGACAGGTGCAACGACATCCCATACTTACATAACAGCAGGAACATATCACACTGAGCTAACCGTCGAAGACAGCAAAGGGTTAAAAGCCAAAGTTGATACTCCTATCATTGTAGTTGGATCAGTCGCACCAAATAAAAAACCAACTGCTGTTATATCAACAGACCTGACTGAGGGCAACGCGCCCTTCACCGTCACATTCAACGGTTCACCATCATCAGACCCTGACGGTTCTCTGGTTCGATATGAATGGAACTTTGGTGACGGTGCAACTACAGTCGGCAGGATTGTCAAGCATACCTATTCCTCCCCCGCCAATTATACTGTGTCACTGCAGATTACTGATGATCGAGGCGGGAAAGCTGCAATAACCCAAAAAATCATCTGCAACAGTGAAGTTCCTGAACCCAATTTTGAAGTAGGCCAGATAACAATCAGCCACAATTGGGTCAAAGTACTGTTTGAAAACAATTTTGACAAACCAATCGTAATCGCAGGCCCACCTACCGTTAACGAAGCCGACCGGATTATCAATGCTGATCAAGCCCCGGAGAACGAGGCCGATCCGACCCAAGTACGCATCCGTAACATCGATCGCGATGGTTTTGAAATCCGTCTGCAGGAATGGAATTATAAGGACTCCGGTTATACCCCGGAAACTTTCAGCTATATTGTAATGGAGAAAGGCATCTTTACCCTGGACAACGGAGTCAAACTGGAAGCAGGCAGTTTTACCGGCTCCTCCAAGTTTCAGAAAATCTCCCTGCAGCAAGCCTATGATTTCACCCCGGTCATCCTTACCCAGGTATTGACGGGTCATGAGGCCGGTGCTGTCACCGGCAGGATCCAGAAAAGTGCTCAAAACTCATTCGAATACAAACTGCAGACCTACGTCGCTCACAGCACTGCAGCTATACGAAGTCAAAGTACATCAAGAATAGCAGCCGAAATAAAGATTAAAAAAGAGCCATCTAAAGCTTCGGAAGTTCAACATGCCAAACAGCAGGAAATGGAGAAAGCCAAAGACGCTCAGCCGGCAGAAACCATCGGCTATATTGCCTGGGAGCCAGGCGAGGGTGAGCTCTCCGGAGTGCTCTACGAAACTGGTATAACGCCTGACAGTGTCACACAGAACTGGTTTGATCTTATCTTCCGGAATGAGTTCCAGGAGCTGCCGCTCTTTATTGCTAAAATACAGACCTACGCTGATCGCGACAACATAGCAGTACGAGCCCAAAATTTGACAAACATGGCAACCCAGATAAAGACTGTAAAAGAGCAGGTAAAAGATCCGAAAATACATCAAACTAAAGAGGTTATGGGCTACCTTATCATCGGTAGTGCAGCTACGGAAGAAGAGCAACCATAAACTATGATGGCGTCGTAAAAAGTCCGATCTCCTTCGTTATAGGTATATCGAACTTCTTGAAGTCTACGGGGGAATAACGATCGAAATGATTTTTTCGAATAACACAAGGAATCACCAACAATGAAATTTTTCCATATACGTCTACCCGACCTTATGAAATTAGCCATACTCCCTCTCTTTGCACTTTTGGTTCCCAGCCAATCGTACGGCATGGATTTTTCTTTTGAATGGATAGCAAATCCGGAACCATTGACTGGATATAAACTCTACTACAATGTCGGGGAAAACAATACGCCACCCTACGAGGGTACTGGTATCAACGAAGGTGCATCCCCCATCCTGATAGGCAAGGTGACCACATATACGGTAACCGGCTTGTCGCCGGACAAGACATATCATTTCACCCTGAAAGCCTATAATGAAGACGGAGACAGTGGGTACTCAACAATTGTAACTGTTTCTCCAGACCCAATTCCGATAATAGATAATATTTCTATAAATTAGTACACGATACCTACTTTTTGCTATTGGAGCATCCTGCCCACAAGTTATTTGAGCTCTTTGAATTGCATTTATTTTGTGGGACTATCCTGACATCACTACTCCAAATCCATATATAAATGATAAAAAAACCTAAA
>JAOZLO010000448.1 GCA_029934775.1 Desulfocapsaceae bacterium | reverse complement strand
CATAATGACCGGCCCCCCCTTCTTCAGCACTCACCGGAGCCGAAATCTGAAGACATAGATAAAACGATAAAAGAAAAGAAAACAATAACTTGAACATTTGAACCTCCATCAATTAATTCAACAGAATACAATGCAAAATCGTATCATTGGAAAATGAAAATACACTCTCTATCCAATATGAATTATTATTCCCATCATTACTATCCGAAAACTGCTAGATTGAGAGCTTTATGGAAAACAGATAGACAGTCTGTCATTTGATTTTCCAGAGAAGTCTTCCCCCTAAAATTACCGCCGTAAGACAACCCACCATTCCGATCAGTGAGAATCCACCCGCCAGTGGCGGCAATTGTTGACTCAAAAGAATACTCGAGCCCATAAAAAGAGAGGCAATCAGCATCCCTGAAACCAGCCTGTTGGTGACAACTTTGAGATCCTCCAGTTCGTGCCTGACCTTCAATTTACCGGACTGGAGACGGTCAAGTATTTCGGCAATGTTGCGTGGTCCCTGCTTAGCCAATCGATCAAGATCCCGCACCGAGCGACTGATTCGCCGCAACCACCGTTTTGGATCCAAACGTTCCCGCAAAAGTTGCTCTTTAAATGGTTCGAGTACTTCGGCCAGGCTGAACGATGGATTAAGTTCACGGGATGTGCCCTCCAGCATAACCAGAGTTTTTATGAGTAATGACGCTGCCGAGGGCATAAGGATCTGGTGACGCCGGACAATTTCGGTAAGCTGATCGAGTGCCCCACCCAGATCGAATTCCTCAAGTGAACGGGTACCATGTTCTATGATAAGATCGCTTACATCGGTTCTAAAAGCAACCCGATCAACATCCTCCGGTGCAGAACCGGCACGGAGTAGTAAATCGGCAAGGCTTTCAGAGTCACCCTGAATAAGCATCATTAGTAATTCAGAAAACAGTTCCCGTATAGAATCATCCAGCCGCCCTATCATGCCACAATCGAGAAGGCCGAGAACCCCGCCATCAAGGAGCATATAATTGCCGGGATGTGGATCCGCATGATAGAAACCATCACGAAAAATCATGTTCAGAAAAACAGTGGCGGTCCTTTGGGCGAAGATATCGAGGGCTTCTCCAGAGGCTTGAATTTCCGCGGGTTTTGAACCTGGAATTCCCACCAGAAGATCCATGGTTAATACTCGTTTACTGCACAGGTGACGATAAACCTCGGGAATGCAGACGCTGTCGTCTTCGGCAAAGTTGCGGGTGAACCGCTCCATGTTGCGCCGTTCTGAGGTAAAATCAAGCTCATGTAACAGGGTTCGCCGAAATTCACGAGCTGTTGAGACCGGCTGGTATGGACGGGCATCGGCAACATGGTCATTGAGAAGTTTTGCCAGTATTAGCAATAGATCCAGGTCAATATTAACTTTTTCCTGAATATTATCGTGCTGTATCTTGACCACAACATCGCTGCCATCTTCCAGCTGAGCCCTATGTACCTGTCCAATTGATGCGGAAGAGAAAGCTAGCGGATCAAATGTTGCGAAAAGTTTCTCTGGCGGTTGACCCAGCTCTTCGGTGATCAGTTGCAGAACAGTATCAGGTGAATCAGCCGGCAACTCGGATTGGAGTTTGCGCAGCTCTTCTGCTATTTCGGGTCCCACAATATCAGCTCTCGTACTAAGAACCTGGCCAAGTTTTATATATGTCGTCCCCAGGGAAGTGAGAGCCAGGCGCAGTCGTTCCGGCAGTGGGTTGTCGCGCATGGCCCGGATTTCCTGACTTTTGAGCATATCGCGAAAAGACTGCAGGGGTATATCACCAAACCATTCATCCAGGTTATACTGCCTGAACGTGCCAACTACTTCACGCAAGCGTTTTGAATATTTTGGATTTCGGATAACATCAATTAGCTTCATTGTTTACTCCATATTTTTTTCCATTTTATTCTGGGAAGATATGTGATAAAACGTATGACTACGTATGAACTATCTCTTTAACCCCATAGAACAGTTAGAGCTTACCTGCAATAATCCTGATGAATTTCAGCAGAAAGTCATCAGTTGGGATATTGATCATGTTCAGTTGGTTCCTGGGAACTATTGTATCAACGTCGATATGGTTCATACACAGAATATTCAGCTCAGCAATGTGACCCATTATATTGGTGTGCATGAGCGGGGTTGTATTCCTCCAGGGGCGTGTGCCATTTCTCTACCGAATCTTTTAGGTAAAGATCCTCTCTATTACTGCGGTACAGTTCTGCAAGGAGACGAGTGCCCAGTTCTGATGTCAGGAGAGGAATTTGAAACCATTTCATCCGGTGGCATCAACTACTTCACCATTGTCGTCGACACTGATTTACTCAACAGGGAGGCAGTTCAGCTGACCGGACATCCATTTACCGCCCTGACACAATCACAGCGGGTGATTATTAAGAAGCAGGATCGGCTGCGGTTGGTACAGAAGATATCGACGATGATGCGTGAACTAAAATTTTACCCGCAACATCTTTCCACCGTGCAGCAGGAACTATTGGAAAAACAAATTGTGGAACAGCTGCTGCTGTCTATCCATACACCCTCCGGGAAAAAACTAAAAATTCCCAATCGGCGGCAGGTGGCATGGAAAGCCGAACAACTCATGCGACAAAATCCACAACAGCAACTGGACATTAAACAAATCTGCAACCGCATTGGATGCTCAGCCCGCACCCTGCATCTTGGGTTCAAGGAACGTTCTGGCATGACACCCGGGCAATATGGACGTATTCTGGCCCTGAATGGAGTACGACGTCAGCTTATCCGCCTGCAACCCGGAGAAAACATTTCGGAAATCGCCATGGCCTGGGGGTTTTATCATCTGGGGCGTTTTTCCGAGCAGTACAAACAATTATTTACAGAGCTGCCCAGTGTTACAATAAAACAGGCAGGTTAGGTCAACTTAGTTCATATCATCCATAACTTCCTGCAAGGGCGCCCCATGGGAACCGGAAGGGGGCTTTGTTTCCGTGATTGCGGCAAGGGTTGTGGCAATATTTATTGGATTTACTTCACGATAAATAGTTTTCTGTTCAATGCCTGCTCCAGCAAAGACTACGGGCACAAAAGAATCATAGCGCCAGGGGCCACCGTGGTTGGCCGCCACAATCTCTCCATCATAGTCATTGATAAAGTAATGAGGTTGAAAGAGGATCAGGATATCACCGGATCGTTTGGCACAGAAGTTACGCAGTGCCGAGCGGTTGAGTTCCGTGTCAGGGAGTTCATTATTTGCCATGGCAGTGGCGGACA
>JAOZLO010000447.1:663-3271 GCA_029934775.1 Desulfocapsaceae bacterium | reverse complement strand
GGTAGCTGTCGGCAGTTATCTGTCGCTTCTTACCCTGCGGGGGCTCAAAGGTTCCCAAGTCCACCTTGGCAGGGTTGAAAAAGAGCTGCAGCGAAGTGAGCGGTTGGCAGCTCTTGGCAAGATGGCTGCGGGTGTGGCCCATGAGTTGCGTAACCCCCTGAGCTCAATAAAAGGGTTGGCGATCCTGCTGAAGTCAAAATTGAGTGATGAACAGGATGGAATTAAAACAGCGACTGTTCTTGTGCAGGAGGTAGAGAGGTTGAACCGGAGTATAGGTGAACTCCTCGACTATGCAAAACCATCCAAACTCAACAGGATGAGTGTTAATGTTAATGCAATTGTTAAGGAAACTGCACTGCTGATCGATATCGACTTAGAAGCCCAGGGTATATCTCTTGAATTAGACCTTATAGACACACTCCCTGCGATAGAGGGCGATGAGGATAAACTGAAACAGGTGATGTTGAATCTTTTCCTTAATGGCATTCAGGCAATGGATAACGGTGGGACCCTTACTGTGCACTCACATCAGGAAGGGGGTAATGTGGTTGTCGCTGTCGAAGATACAGGTACCGGCGTGGAACATGAAAACCTTCAGAGAGTTTTTGACCCTTATTTTACGACAAAAAGTGACGGTACCGGGCTGGGTCTTGCCATGTCATCAAAAATAATTGAGGAACATGAAGGGGAAATAATTCTTACCAGTACGGTTGGAGAGGGGACTAGGGTTGAGGTTGTTTTGCCTGTTGTGTAAAAAATAAAGGAATATCGAACAAGGAATTTCGAATTATGAAGTTTTGTTTTTCTTGGCGGTTCCTACGCTTGTAACAAAAATTGAAATCAATTGGTTGTTTTCATCAAGCAGTGGATCAAGTTTTGACACTGGGGTTATCAGGTTGGCTTTCATAATGATAAGTAACCATACCCTGGATTCTCTTAATTCCTTGAGTGCAATTCTCATCTTATGAATAAAGTCTGCTCGTGATTCAGCACTTTGGGCTTCACCATAGTTGGGAGCAGGAGATGTTCCGCTTCGGATAAGCTGGCCGGCAATATGCTTACCGATTACTGTTTTTGGTAACGATTCAGACAGTTTAATAATACGTACGGCAAAATCGATTAACCGCTCCTCTAAGTCATATTTATCAGATCCGATCGGCATTCAACATTTCCTGTTCGATATTCGACATTCTCTTTAGCTATTTATACTGCATATTATAGAGCAGTTCATATTCCCCCTCAAGTGCAAGTAGTTCATCATGAGTCCCGATTTCTACTATCCTGCCATTTTTAACGACAATGATTCGGTCTGCATTTTTTATGGTGGAGAGCCGGTGAGCGATAACAAAAGTTGTACGGTTTTTCATCAGGTTCTCCAGGGCCTTTTGAACCTCTCTTTCAGACTCCGTATCCAGGGCCGAAGTGGCCTCATCCAGAATAAGGATTGGTGCGTCATTTAAAATTGCCCTGGCGATAGAGATTCTCTGACGTTCCCCTCCCGACAATCGTTCACCACTTTCCCCGATGACAGTGTTAAAGCCATCCGGCAGCTTTTCAATAAACCCAAGAGCGTGTGCCGCACGTGCTGCATCGCTGATCTGTTCATCGGTAGCTTCTTGATTACCGTAAGCGATATTGTTTTTGATGGTGTCATTAAAAAGGATCGTCTGCTGGGTTACCATGGCCACTTGATTTCGCAGAGATCGAATGGTGATATCTCGAATATCAAGCCCGTCAATGACTATTCTGCCTTCTTTTAAGTCAAGAAAGCGGGGTATGAGATTGGTCAGAGTGGTTTTTCCACCGCCGCTGGGTCCAACTATGGCCAGGGCTTCACCGGCGGGTACCTGCAAATTGATATCCTGGAGAATCGGTGTTGTGTCATCATAACTGAAACTGATATTATTAAACTCGATGAGCGAAGTGAATTCAGGAAGCTCTTTTGCATTTTTTCTGTCCTGTATTTCAGGCTCCATATCAAGAAGATCAAAGACACGGGTGGCTGCAGCAAGCCCCTGCTGGATAGTTGAATTAATTCGTGTAACTCCTTTAACAGGATCATAAGCTGCAATAAGGGCGGTAAGAAAGGCAAAAAAAGTACCCGGAGTGGAGTTGCCTCCAATAACTTCACGGCCACCAAACCAGATTATCAAGGCGATCGCAACGCCCCCAATATATTCCATCAGAGGGTGTTGCATACAGCGATATCTGGCGTCTTTTATGGTAATGGCAAAGAGAACAGATACCTGGTTGAAAAAGCGATTGCCTTCATATTGTTCTTTGCAGAATGCTTTTACAATACGATTTCCAGTGATTGTTTCGTGGAGTAGGTTGGATACATTGGCAATTTCTTCCTGGGTGGAAGTGCTCAATTTCCTGAAAATACGGCCAAACTTTACGATGGGAAATGCTGCAACAGGAAGGACGATAAAGGAGAACATCGCCAACTTCCAGTTCATAAAAAACACAACCCCAAGAAGAATAATTACTTGAAAAAAATCACGAATGAGGGCAACCAGCGCATTTGAAACGGCTGACTGCATCAGTGTGACGTCGGAGATAATGCGCGACATTAAAGTGCCGGTTGGCATCGTGTTGAAAAAAGAGA
>JAOZLO010000447.1:0-653 GCA_029934775.1 Desulfocapsaceae bacterium | reverse complement strand
AAAAAGAGAGGGACTGCTTGTGAATATGCTCAAATATCTCCTGCCTGAAATCACGTATGACTGACTGGCCTACCTGTTCAAGCAGGAAGGTATAGATGTAGTAGGCGATGCCTTTCAGGAAGAAAACAAAAACCACTACAACAGGAAGCACTTTAAGGTAAAAAAGATTCTTCTCCATAAAAATTTTATCGAGCAGATCTTTTACCAGATATGCCTGTGCCCCTGTGAATGCAGCGACAAAGATCATGGCAATCATCGCGATAATGAGTTTGTTTCGATATGGTCTTATAGTTCCATATAAACGAAGAATGATCTCTTTATTAGTCATGAAAATGCAGAGGGGTTTGTTTATAGCAACGAAGCAGATGAATGGTTTTTACGACGCCATAATTAATACACCAGGAAAAAGGATTACCAAAGGGTTATTTCAGAGTAACCAGGAAGAAAATATCAAAAAAATATTTGGCGAAAAGTTCGTTTTACTTTTGGGTACTCTTTTTTGCTCCAGAGGCGGTGGAAAAGGCTGAACCATTGTTCGGGATATTGTCTTATAAATGATTCATATAATTTTACAGATCGAGCGGATATATCGTTAATGTTATCTTCGTTAATTTCACTGTAAGAGGGGAGCTGAACAGCACCAAAATCGATAA
>JAOZLO010000446.1 GCA_029934775.1 Desulfocapsaceae bacterium | reverse complement strand
TTCAGATGATGTGGATACTGCTCTTTGCCATGCTGATCTTCTCCGCCATGATCACAGCTGTTTCAACGCTCTACCTTTCAGAAGACAACGAGATTCTCCTGGCTGCTCCTGTTCCGCTCCGGGAAATATACCAGATGCGTTTTTTCAATACCAGCATAACTACCTCATGGATGGTCGTTATCTTCTCGCTGCCCGTATTCGGTGCATACGACAGGGTCTTTGAGGCAGGACTTTTTTTCTGGCCTCTGGTGCTTTTTTCAGTACCGGCAGTAGCCCTTATCGGCTCATCTTCTGCCATCCTTCTGACTATTTTAATCGTTTATCTCTTCCCTGCCAGGCGGACCAAAGACATCGTTCTTTATCTGTCACTCTGCTGTGGTCTCTTTCTCTACCTGGTCTTTAGATTAATGCGCCCGGAAGATCTCGTAAACCCGGACCAATATGGCCAATTTATTGAATATTTCAGTGCAATTTCAGCTCCGGCAGGACCATGGCTACCCGCAGGATGGGCAGCAAATCTCCTCTCCGACTACCTTCTGGAGCAGCATATAGACTGGCTGCTGGTTGGACTTCTCTTTACCACCCCCATGGTTCTCTATTTTCTTGGAGAAATCGCAATGGACAGATTATTCATGACAGGTTTTTCCAAATCCCAGGAATCTTTCGGCGGACACCGTAAATTTCGCTCCATACAATACTTTCACGGTCGTCGCAGCTGGTTTTTTCGTAAAGAACTTCGCCAGTTCACCCGAGACTCCGGTGAATGGTCACAGTTTTTTATGCTCGGTGCACTGATCGTTGTCTACCTCTACAATTTCAAAGTTCTCCCGCTGGATCGCTCTCCACTGCCAACGGTTTACATCAGCAACCTGATTGCTTTTGCCAATATTGCACTCGCCGGCTTCCTTGCAGCATCCCTTGCCACCCGTTTCGTCTACCCATCCATTGGCTCAGAAAAAGGGGCATTTTACCTGATCGGTACATCACCATTGTCACTTGGTAAATTTCTCTGGTACAAATACCTTTTTTACCTTGGTCCTTTCACTCTGCTGGCCTTGATTCTCGTTACAGCATCAAATCATCTTCTGCAAATTACAGGACCTATGTGGTGGATTTCGCTTTATACTACCCTCATTATCACCTGGACAGTGCTTGGCTTAGGGCTGGGTTTTGGCGCTCTTTTTGCAGATTTCAAGTCAGAAAACAGAGCGGCAGCCATGGGGCCTGGTGCAATTCTCTTCCTTTTCTGCGCAGTATTTTATGAACTCATTGTTATTGGAATGGGTCTTATACCCACTTATCGGATCGTACGTGGATCCATAAAGAATTGGACTGCATCTCCCATAGACCTGGCAATTCTTCTGCTATGGCTGGGAGGCATCACCCTGCTGTCTCTTCTTCTGACTCTTCTCGTCTGCAAAAAAGGAGTCAGTAGATTACAGAAATAATCAGCAGTGTCCGGTTAGGGCATAAACTCTGACTTCGAGAAACTTTAGCCACAGAGGACACAGAGAGCACAGAGAAGGGAAAAGATCGACTGACGGCTGTTATCCTAAAACCTTCAGACTTTTGCCCGCAGGGCAGTCTGTTTTTTCTCTGTGTGCTCTGTGCTCTCTGTGGTGAGAGAATGTGTCTTTGGGGTCGCGAGCAAAGCCCGCCTTAGGTTTTTGCAGTAGGATAAATGAGTTATTGTCAAAACGGAGAAAATAACTCATTTATCCGAAATTAAACTTATATAATTTTCTAGCTGGATAAAGACGGCTGTTTCAGACGAACCAGATCCTCAACAGGCGTTGATTCAATGAGAGGATTAGTCCGGGAAGTTTCAATATCCAGTTCAGCCAGAGCCGCCTCGTTTTTTTCCAGAAAAGTCTTCGGCTCTATAGTCCAGCCGGCAGCCAGCCTTTTTTCCTCTCTCCTCATGGCCCGATAAATATACCTGCCGGCCAGAGGTGCCACCAGTCGAGGCTGCATCCCCAGGGTGGCATAGATATCCTGAAGAAGATCTCCGAGCTGTGCATAAAGTACTTCGTCCTGCCGATACCATTTCATCATAGCCCACACCGCACCGGCGTACATGGTGCGCAACGGCTTGACATCAACCAGATAGCGGTCTCGTATCCTCATATCAGGATGGAATTGATAGCGTTTCCAGCCTTTAAGAATAGTTCGAATCAGACGGAAGAGACTGGGTCCATTGACCTTGAAGTCCTGTTCAAAGGCTTTAAGCAGCAATTTTTCCTCCTCACCTTCAGGGATATGAGGATGACGATGGTTAAAGCGGAACTGGCCATGGCTGTCCGAGACTTTGAATTCATCCGCTGACAGGAGAGTTCCTTTTTTCTTCAGTTGGGCGTGAAGAGGAGTGCCGTGATTTGCTGTATAGAGCATAAACTGGTGAAAATCAACGGAATGAGACACTGCATAGTCGATAACCTGACCAATATTTTCAGGAGTATGCTCCTCCAAGCCGATGATGGAAGAACCTAAAACTCGAATACCGTGTTTTTGCAGATCTTTGACCAGAGAGCCGGTTTCAATACCTGCCAGTTTTGAATATTGGCTTTCTTTGCCTTCCATTCCCATCCATACCCAGGTAATGCCCAGTCCCACCAGCTCTTCGATCTGGTATGAGCGTAAAACTCTGGCCGAACTGAACACAAAGAGAGCCCAACTTTTTTTTCCTTTTTTCATCTGCTCGAGCAGAGCCAAAGCCCTTTGCCGATGAAGAAGAAAGTTTTCATCGAGGATAAAAAAAGATGACACTTTGAGTTTTTCCTCAAGATCAGCCATCACATCATAAAGCTCTTCTCCACTTTCAAAAAAATTCTTGAACTTCCCTTTGCCGCCAAACAGTGCGGATGTCGAACAAAAATTGCACCCTACTGGACAGCCAACAGAAGGTACCACGATAGCAGCGGTGTCTCCCGTTTTGTTGGAAAGAGTATGCCCTAGAATTCGTGAATCAAATGCAGAAACAACAGCCGGATGTTTCACTGGTTTACTGATATCCTGGCTGAGATATTGACGAAACCACTTGATTCCGTCTCCCCGGACTATATAATCCGCATCAATAATCCCATCGATATCATCCATGTTGGAGATGTGTCCACCAACTACAATAGTTGCAAGAGGCTGGTAGATGCGAATTAATTCACACATCTTTCTGACCTTCTTTACATTTGGTATGATAGAGCTGAGACCAATGATATCATACCGGTCACTGCGAATGGTTTTAATAAAACAATCCAGATCAGGAAAATCCAGCAGAGTGCAGG
>JAOZLO010000445.1 GCA_029934775.1 Desulfocapsaceae bacterium | reverse complement strand
ATAAAATGTACTTAAACTGTCGTATTCATGACAAATCCACTCATGCAAAGCAAAATTAGTCCGATTCCCATGACCACCGCGCCGCAACATCAAGTCAACTTCCACGAATTCTTGAGTATGAAAGATCATCAGCCTTTACCTTAAGGTCTTCTATTGAGATTTCTTCAGAAACGACTTCCCATGTCCGTTCACTTTCGTCTACTGAACCATTGCTGATCACCCATGAAATAAACTCAGGAAAATGTGAAATTACACGTAGTTCATCAGGGTGAATTGTCGGCAAAGTTCTTCTTAGTACTTGTGAAACCCGAATTTCTAAAAAAGTTTCGAAATCCTTCTGTGCGTGGTGACGTAAAAGTTGAGGCAATTCATCGGGCTGGATTTCTTCAAAAACTGTTTGCTGCTCATGTATTTCCCTGCTGATCTTCGGGCCACTTCTAACTTTTCGCCGGGTTTCAACATCCCTTCTCATTCGAATAAATGGTTGTTCTTCAAGCACCAATATGGACCAGGTAGGACTTACGGCAACACACCTTTTCAAAGCATCTGTAATCCTCTTATGCCTATCTACACGAATAATGGTTCGGAGGATATTATGAACTACACCATGATGATCGGTCCAATCGGCAAGACGTTGTGTGATCCAGTTATTTATGGAGGCAAGCCGGCGAGTTAAATCGTCATGAATGGTTTCAAAATGTGGTAAATCAAATGGAGTTGCCAGTTCATATATGCGGCTTATCAAAGCAGTGGTAGTGCTGGAGGAACCTAATACCGTTTCCTGAAGGTCATTAATTGTCTGTAATACATTAGATAGCTTTTCCTTGCATTGTTTAATCGCTTTCTCGCTATGTTCCGTCAAAAGGTCAGGTATGAATTCGCGTAATTCAGCATGACGACGATCCAGTTCCTGTTGATGTTTCTGAACGCTTATAAGTATATCTCTCAAGGCATGCTGCATTTGAGGTATTATCTCAATCTGCCAATCTTCAGGTGTTTCCGCTTTCTCTGATTCCTCAACAATTATTGAAAGTTGATTGATAAAAACTTTGAAAATTGCCGATAAGGGTTCACCTGAAAACCGGGATTGCTCCATGTGCCAATTGGCAAATGTTTCTCCCAGGGAAGTGAGCTGATACTCAGGATCATTTGAAAGGTGTATCCGAAGAAGATCGGCCTGTACAATGCAGTCAGCGTTTAACAACCGTGACAATCTTTCAGTTAAACGGCGTTCAGCTTTTTGTTCGTCCCTTGATTCCATCAAATCAATACTGCTGCTCAAAGCCTGTATTGATGAATACGGAATTGCAAGCAGGCCATCCGGATTATGTTCAATCTCTCTTTGTATTAATACAATCAAAGCGATATCTTGAGGATGGAGGTCTACCCGCCTTTCTTCTGCAATAATTGGATAGGCAATTCCCAGGGTAGTTTTCTGGTCTTCATTGATATTCATACGGGTCACAGGGGTCACAGGGTCAAGTCTTGATTTGACACATTTTGCATCAACTGTCTTTCAAAATCCGACTCACAGTACTATAATGGATTCCTAAACAATCACTTATCTCTTTCATTGAATAACCATGCAAAAAACAGGCTGTAGAAATCAGTTTATTCCGTTCCTGTTTATTCCTGGTATTTTGAGATATGAAAAGATCTTCAAGCAGTGGCCGCCCGGAATATCTCTGGATTCTAGGTATTTCTTTGATTTGTTTTTTCTCGGAAAACAGTTCCTGTATTTGTGATACAAAAGCATCGCCTCCAAAAATGATCTGGCCAACAAGGTTCTTCCATGGCTGTTCTGGTGGATTATCTATCCCCTCAGCCACAAAATCCCTATATCGTTTACGAGCAGGCAACATTTTATCGGCAAATTGTCCAAGCACCCAGTCGATTGACAGAAACCCAGGCTTCTTGATCGAACGGGCTGTAAAACGATAGCTGCTCCATCTATAATCTTCTGGATGAGTGACAATTTTGGCAGCTACCGGATTAAGAATAATATAACGGCAGAGCTCAAGAAGGTGTGATTCCTTTTCCACAATGATCGATTTGAAACGACCTTGAAATACATGACCAACACGGGAATGTTGACGATTAAAGCGCTGGCTGTAGACACTGTTTAAGTGTCTCATTCCACGAGAAAGATTGGGATCAGCAGTCTCGATCAGTAAGTGAAAGTGATTGTCCATCAAGCAGTATGCATGACAGAGCCAGTTGAATCTCTTGACTGTCGACGCCAAAAGATCAAGGAACTGCCGGCGATCGCTATCAGCAGTATAAATGTCCTGTTGAGCATTCCCCCGAGAAGTCACGTGGTAAACAGCGCCTGGGTATTCTATTCGTAATTGCCTAGCCATCTGTGGATGATAACACAATCGTTATTGCTTTTCAAGACCCGACCCTCTGTTACGCACTATGCGGCAAATCAACATAAAAGAAATAGAACGATAGGAAACGATCATAAAAAATGCTTGATTCTTATAGCATGGATTGATAGTCTCCTTTACGATTTTCATCCGAATAAAGTGTATTTTTGAAATGTAAATTTTGAGTAAGAGCTGGAGACAATTTACATGACGGTAGGTACCTCGACAGAAGATGCTCTGGATAAAAGAGTTTATTTAACCTTACGGGATGCAATATTTAAACGTAACCTGGTACCGGGGAAAAAAATCTCCATTTTATCTATTGCCAAAGAACTCGGTGTCAGTCGAACCCCAATTCGATTAGCCATGCAACGTCTGGCCACAGAGGGCCTCATTGAAATGGTGGCAAACCAGGCGCCCATGGTTGCCAAACCATCGTCTAAAAGTGCCACTGAAATATTTTATATGAGACTACTTATAGAGCCGGCGGCTGCCGCTCTAGCGGCTCGTCATGCGACCAATTCAGAAATAAATAAGCTTAAGAAGTTGATAGAAAAAGAAAAACTATCTCTCACCTCTCGAAATTTTCTTGATTGCCTTAAAGCCAATGTTCATACTCATAAATATATTGCTGAGATGGCAAGAAACGAAGAACTAAAAAATACAATTCAACATTTTCTCGACAAATCAACTATTATACTGTTCCACTTTGATCCTTTTTATAACTATTCTGAACAGGAGATATACGCTGATTATAACGAAGGTATGTCTATTTTAGAAGCCATCAAAGCAAAAAATGAGGATCATGCCGCCCGACTTATGAAAAAACATATTCAGCGTGCTTTTAAGAATTTGCCATTGGATACTCTCGATAAAGATACGTATACTCTGCCACGATTAAAATAGCGTGAGAGT
>JAOZLO010000444.1 GCA_029934775.1 Desulfocapsaceae bacterium | reverse complement strand
TCCCATTACCTCGCCTACGCCATCCGCTTCGAACAGGGTCTGGAGGAAGGATATCATATTCAGTTCCTGGGAATTCTCCCCCTCCTGCTTATGATTAAAATCCCTGTTTTTTACGCCGCCGGCCTCTATCGTGGTATGTGGCGTTACACCAGTATGCGAGATCTGAAAAATATCCTGAGCGGCACCCTCCTCGCATCTGCCATTATTATTACGATCATTCTCTATGTAAACAGGTTCGCCGGTATGTCACGTTCTGTATTTATTCTTGATACCCTGCTGACTTTTCTGTTTATCAGCGGCCACCGCGTCATGATTCGTTTTTATCACCAGACCACCCAAAAAGCAGAAAAGCTTCCTTCCACAGCAAGACCAGTCAAAAAAAAACGATTATTACTGATTGGCGCAGGTGCTGCTGCAGAAGGAGTTATCCGAGAACTACAGGCAAATCCTCTACTACCGTATATACCGGTCGGACTTGTTGATGACGATCCCGCCAAAACAGGCCTCAATATCCATGGCGTAACTGTCTTCGGCCGGCTCGATAAACTCCCTGAACATATCCACCGTACCGATGCCCGTGAAATACTGATTGCCATCGCCTCCGCCAGCGGGAAGGAGATGAAACGAATTGTACGTCTCTGCCAGGAATCTGAATTACCCTTTAAAGTGTTACCGGGGCTAGGAGAGCTTATTGATGGCAAGGTGTCCCTTAAGTCCATTCGTGATATTTCCTACAGGGATCTTCTCGGCCGCGAAGAGGTTCAGCTGGAACAGGACAGAATCGGCAGCTATCTTGAGGGGAAAGTGGTTCTTGTCACCGGCGGCGGAGGCTCTATCGGCTCTGAATTGTGTCGCCAGATTATCCGTTTTTCCCCCGGGATGATAATCATTTATGATGCCGGAGAAGAAAATCTATACTCGATCCAGATGGAACTGCAGCATGAACATAGCTTCAACCTCGTTGTTCCGGTACTCGGCAAAGTGCAGGACCAGGGGTTGCTCGAGCTGGTCTTTAAACAGTATAAACCTGCGGTTGTCTTCCATGCCGCAGCATATAAACATGTGCCCCTGGTGGAAAACAATCCCTGGCAGGCAATCCATAACAACGTCTTTGCAGCTCAACTGCTGTTAGAGACCTCTATAATCCATAAAGTACAGCACTTTGTTCTGGTTTCTACTGACAAAGCGGTACGACCCACCAATGTTATGGGTGCCTCAAAAAGGCTCACTGAATTGCTGATGCTTGCCTATGGCAAGGATTCATGGGATGGCAGTTTTTGTCCCCGCCGCCTGCAGCTCCAGCAAGAGAACATCTCTGCCGGTTCCAGCGGGCAGGACTCTCCCGTCCATTCCACCATTTTCATGGCTGTCCGGTTTGGAAATGTACTCGGCTCATCCGGTTCGGTGATCCCGCTCTTTAAGCGCCAGATAGAAAATGGTGGTCCGGTCACTGTCACCCACCCGGAAATAACCAGGTATTTCATGTCCATTGAAGAGGCCGCTCAGCTCATTTTACAGGCAGGAGCCATGGGCAGAGGGGAGGAAATATTTATCCTTAAAATGGGCGAACCGATAAAAATTGCCCAGATGGCGAGGGATCTTATTAAACTTGCCGGACGTGAACCTGATTCTGAAATAGAAATAAAATTTACCGGCCTGCGTGGAGGTGAAAAGCTTTACGAAGAACTGATTACAGAGGGTGAGGGTATTGTAAATACCAGCCATGAAAAGATCATGGTTCTCATGGGTGATGGAAAAAACTGCGGTGATCTCGCCGGCGGCCTCGAACAACTCCATCAAAAATCAAAGGACCATGATGGCCCCGGCATTAAACAAATCTTACAGCACCTGATACCGGAATATAGCCCTGACCATAAAGCAAATTCAATTTGACCCCTTCTTCCAACTTTACAACTTGGAAGCCTGACCCCGGGTGACACATACAAAATGAACCCCACACAATATGGCAATAAATGACAGATATTAGATGGCAGCAGCGTTTCCAAAATTTCAGCAGGGCATTTGTCCTGCTTCGTTCAGCTCTAGAGGATCGCCCCTTGGAAGAGTTGTCAGACCTGGAACAAGAAGGAGTGATTCAACGTTTTCAATAGTTCATCGACCGATGGTAGTATATATGAGAGATACTGGGTTAACTGAAAAAGAACTATCTTTGATTCTAACAACCTTCAACCACTACCCGAAAATTGGAAATGTCATCCTGTTTGGTTCCCGTGCAAAAGGCATGGCAAAAAAAAATTCTGATATTGATCTTGCAGTGGACGGGCAATGTGACGATCAGGCCAGCAATGGTTGAAAGAATATGAGAAGGGAAGAGAACGTACAGGGCATGACAGTTATTGAAAAACTGCAGGGGGGCACATGACTCAAAAAGAAAAAATTAAATATTGGTTGAAATCTGCCAAGCAAGATTGGACAGTAGCAAGTCATCTATTTGAAAAAAAGGACTATTCTTACGCTTTATTCTTCGGGCACTTGACAATAGAAAAAATCTTAAAGGCTATTTATGTTGACAAACATGATAGCACTCCTCCTTTTTCTCATAATCTTGTATACTTGTCGGAAAAAGCAGATCTTGACCTTAACGACAACGATTTGGAATTACTTGAAGAAGTATCAGATTTCAATCTTGAAGCGAGATATCCCGATGATAAATTCGCATTTTACCAGAAATGTACCCAGACATTTACGGAAAGAAAACTTGATCAAATAGGGAGAATTAAAAAATGGCTACTCCAACAGATTCAATCAAAGAAATTGCCAAAGACTATATCAGACGATTAAAGGAAAATAATATCCCTGTTCGGAAAGCTTTATTATTTGGCTCTTACGCACTTGGAACCCACAGAAAAGACAGTGACATAGATATTGCTATTGTCTCAACCATATTCAAGGGTGACAGGTATGCGGACAGGAGGCTTATAGTACCGTTCAGACGGGGACTGGATAGCAGAATAGAACCTATGCCTTTTACGCAAGACGATTTTGACGCAGGTGGCATCCTTATTGACGAGATCAAAAAGACAGGACAAATAATATAAGGATATATGATGAAACTGTACACCTCGATATGTTGCACCAGACATTAGAAGCAACAACAGCGCGTGTCTAAACGGTTTAAATCGGTAAGTTCTACGGACTATTTTACCGATAGTGATATTGGCATGGAAAAGTTGGATTCAATCTGCATGTTGTTAATCGCCATCGGAGAAAGTGTGAAGAAAATAACCTACACCTTCTTCAAAATCCTTGACACCAACCCAAATCTCACCCAGCGTCAGA
>JAOZLO010000443.1 GCA_029934775.1 Desulfocapsaceae bacterium | reverse complement strand
TTTGCCAGGCATATGGCTGGTATGAATCCTGAAAATATTGAAATGATGTTTCGTCGCGCTTATTCTGCCGGGTTCACTCAGCGACCTGATCCCACGGTGATGGGTGCATTTTCAGGGCTTGAGATTGGTTGCTGGGATATTCTGGGCAAGGCGCATGATCGGCCGGTTTATGCTTTGCTCGGAGGGTTGATGAATGAACGTATCCGGTCTTATACTTATCTCTATCCTTTGCCGCATCATGATTTGTACGCTTTCTGGCAGAGTTCGGAGATGGCTGCGGAGTGTGCTGCTGAAATGGTGCGCCTGGGTTTTACAGCAGTGAAATTTGATCCGGCGGGTCCATATACATTGCGCGGTGGACATCAGCCTGCGATGACCGATATCGAAACTTCGATTACATTTTGCCGGGCGATTCGTGAAGCGGTGGGAACCAGGGCAGACCTGTTGTTTGGCACTCACGGTCAGTTCACTACGTCCGGGGCAATTCGCCTTGGCAGGCAACTGGAAGAGTTTGATCCGCTATGGTTTGAAGAGCCTGTTCCGCCTGATAATCTGCTGGAGTTCCAGAGTGTTGCCAGAGCAGTTCGAATTCCTATAGCAACGGGTGAAAGGCTGACCACCAAGGCTGAGTTCGGGATGCTTTTACGTACAGGCGGAGCTTCTATTCTGCAACCGGCACTTGGGAGATCAGGGGGCATTCTGGAGACCAAAAAAATTGCTGCGATGGGTGAAGCTTTCAATGCCCAGGTTGCCCCTCATCTTTATGCGGGTCCCGTGGAATGGGCTGCAAATATACAACTGGCTGCCAATATACCTAATCATCTGATTACTGAGATGATTCAGACTGGCGGTGATTTTCATCTGCGCCTGATTAAACATTCAATTAAATGGGAGGAAGGATATATTATCACTCCGACTGCTCCAGGCCTTGGTATTGAGTTTGATGAAGACCTGGCCCGGGCACATCCCTATACCGGCGACAAGCTGCATCTGGAGATGCAGGAAAAGGGCTGCGATTATTCCAATGGAAATACGTTTATCGGAGGTGCTCCGCCCTAACAGGGTGTCCGAGAATGAAGGCAATCATATCCGGGCCGGTTTTCTTTTTTTCAGCATCCATAGGTTGCCCAGTAAAATGAGTCCGACACCGATGGCTGAAGAAGGGGTCCAGTGGTAGTCTTCCCAGAATGTTGAGATTATCAGAGCAACAATGGGAAAGAGGAGCGTTGCGTAGGCAGCGCGGTCTGCACCGATATTACCCACAAGGGAGAGGTAGCAGCCGAAGGCAATCACCGAACCAAAAAGTGCAAGATAGAGGAGTGAACCGATATAGACAGGAGTCACCTCAAAACTAAATGATTTTCCCCAGGCAAACGTTAACAACAGCATCAACATCGCCCCGTAGCCCATACCGTAGGCATTGGTCTGAATGATTGGCAGACCCTTCTTCTGGTTGCGGACTGAGGTAATATTTCCAAGTGAAGCAAGCAGTGTTGCCACAATACAGAGAAGAGCCCCCTGAGCGCTGTTGTTGCCAAGGGAAAATGAACTGATCTCAGGTCGGAAAACAAGCACGATTCCAGCCAGGCCGAGTAGGGCACCTATCGCCACCATACCGTCAATGGAGGATTTAAGGAAAATTGCTCCGTTAATCATGTTCATCACCAAAATTGTCGAGAAGATTACCGCCGCCAATCCGCTGGTAATATGAAGCTCTGCAATGTAGAAAAAGAGATAATTAAAACCAAAAAGAAGTATTCCCTGGAGCATCATGAAACCATGCTCTTTCAGGCTGAAGTGCATGTTCAAACCTCGGATACGGCACCAGATCAGGAGGATAACGGTAGCCAGAGCGAAACGATATGTTACGGAAACTATCGGTTCAACGCTGCCGAGTTGAAGTGTTATAGCGATCCAGCTTGTTCCCCAGATAAATACAGTAAGCAGGTAAAATAGCAGATATTTCATTGTCTTAGCCTTGAAATCCTGTACTCAGCGCGAGCCCTTAGTTCAGGAATGGTTTTCCCGGATTAATAAAATTAGTTTGATAAGCAGCAGGACAAATGGCAGACCATGCATAATAAAATCGAAAATATCAACGGGTCGTGAAAGAGTACCCGTTGCTGCCATTTTAATCTTTTCCCAGATATGGGGTTCCGGGATAAACGGTGCAAGGCCAAGAGTCAGACAGAGTAACAGTAGGAATGGGAGTGGAATCGATTTCAACTTGTTTTGCTCTGATTGTCAATCGTCATCAGCTTGTAGGCGACCTCTGACATTTCATGTATAAGCGGCTCAACTCCTGTCCAGAGTCGGAAAGCTGCCGCTCCTTGGTAGATAAGCATTCCAAGCCCGTCTACTACAGTGCAGCCAATCTGTCTAGCATCTTTCATGAGTTTTGTCATCAGAGGATTATAGACGATATCTGAGACAATGAGATGTCTTGATAGTAATGCTTTATTAAGGGGACTTATATTTTCGTTGGGGTGCATTCCCAGTTGGGTGCCGTTGATAAGAACATCACATCCTTTAAGGAAAAAATCTATCGCATCTGTTTCTTGCTCTACTGTTTCGGCACAGGGGGTGATTTCCCGGTTGATTTCTTCTGTTAATTTTTTTGCTTTGGAAGATGTACGATTGCAGAGATAAATTTTTTCTGCTCCTTTGAAGGCCAGAGTCATGGCAATGGCACGAACAGCACCACCACAACCGAGGATAAAGAAGCGCTTTCCCTGCACTGAAATGCCGGCTTTTTCTTCCAGGGACTGCACGAATCCCTGACCATCCGTATTAAACCCCGTTGTTTTTCCATCTCTTATACAGATTGTGTTTACCGCTCCAATTGTCCGAGCTAAGGGATTAAGCTCATCGAGAAATTCCATTATGTGGACTTTATGGGGTATTGTTACGTTAAAACCTGCAACATTCATTTTTGTCAGTCCGCGAAATACTTCAGCTAGATTTTCAGTTGAAACCTCCACTGGCAAATAACAGTAGTCCATGCCAAGTTTTTCAAATACACGATTATGTATGGAAGGTGAGACAGAGTGGCCGAGCGGTTGGCCGAGTAAAATTACTAGTTTGGTATTAACAGTGGGAGTTTGCATTTATAGTGCCGGTCGTATGCCTTGATATTCTGCTTGGGTCATTTCGAAACACAACGCAATGAACTGACGCATAATATCAACACTAGCACACCAGGAGTAAAGGTTTAGTCAATATTTTTCTTAATTACCGTGTAACAGGTTTAAATTTATTCTTTTATGTGCGGACGCTTTTGGGAGATAATAATAAGATAGTCTCC
>JAOZLO010000065.1 GCA_029934775.1 Desulfocapsaceae bacterium | reverse complement strand
CGGAGGATAAATGCATCGGTTGCGGTAACTGTGAACTCGTCTGTCCTCACCGTATTTTCAAGGTTAAAGATGGAAAAGCCATGATCATCGACCCAGATGGTTGCATGGAATGCGGTGCCTGTGCCATGAACTGCCCTGTGGATGCTCTCTACGTTAATCCAGACAATGGCTGCGGCTGTGCAGCCTACATCATTAACAACTGGATCGATAGATTTCGTGGTAAAGCTCCAACCGGATGCGACTGCTGAAAAGACAATTTTTTCAAAGTGGGCTATAATTATTCGGGTTGCAGATAATACCGAAAATCACAGCAATCAGCACCTTCCATAATGGTTTTTGTCCGCACTAATTTAATCTGGGAATTAAAGCCTCGGGCAAAAGGTTCATCGCGACAGCAGGATAATTCTACACCAAACTCGTCTAATCCTAATTCTCGGTATTTTTCATAATAGGGACAACGGAGAACGTTAAAAAAGTACGTTGTTGAAGTTTGTTCTAAAACGTCCATTTCCCAAATACCACCTTCTCCCCAACTGGCTACCTCATTAATCAATCCCTCTAACCCATTCTGTCCTGCTGTCTTCATCATATTCCGACCACGTTGGAATGCCTCCTGCTCATTCATTTCCTTCAATATAACCAAAGCTTCAGACTTGCCTATTCTCTTAGACACTGCTCTTATCACTGGAACAATAGCAAAAGCTTCAATAGCCCTTACCTCTATCCGGTTAAGCCCTCTATTCTCCAAATTCTTTTTCATATTCGCCTGCTCCTTTTTCCACATAATGTAAAATCAGGCTGATGGTGATAATTAGTATCTGTCGTCAGTAAAGGGGTTATTGCATCAGTAATCATCTGTTGAATATCCCTGCGATCCCTTTGGCCTACATTAGTGTTATAAATATTTAAGGCTATGACATAGGCAGTATTTACCTGCTCTTTTATTTCATTTTTCAACCGGAGTTCTGTGTCTTTCTGAATGACATGAATAGTCTCAACCACCTGATCTACTTCATGTCTGATAATACCTTTATGGGATTGAATATACTGTTGTTCACTTTGTTCTTTTTGGGTCGAACTGATAGTGTATATATTGCTTACCCAGAGAACTGTCTGAATAACCAGGGTAAGGAAAATAACTACTAGAAAAGAAATAAGAAGTGTGGTGCTGATACTCCTTTTGCCGCTTACCATGCTGCCTCCTCTCGTCATGACAATATTTATAAACCTGACTTCATTTAATCACATACAGCTTAGTTTTAAAATACTCTTTCAGAAATATCACAACAAGAATGTTGCAATTGTATAGTTACATAGATTTCATTTTTGCCAAACTCTTTGATTTAAAAAAATCTTATTCCTGGTCAGTCTCCTTGGGTATTTTTTTCAACTGTGATTTAATAGGCAGAGAAGCTCTTCTTTTGAAAAAATGTTCTCTATCATACAAATATGCCGTTAACCACCCACCATATTGCCAAAGAATCAATTGACGAGAGTGTTAAGCAGGAATTAACAAATCTTCTTTTTGCCGGTGCAATCAAATCAAACAGTTTTATTATTATTTCCTGCCCTTTTATCTCATTATCACTGCAGTCAGTGATTCCTCTGTCAGCTTTAGCACCATGGACAGCCTTGATGTGGTCCCTGTCAGGAATCAGACTTTTTATCTACTTTTTGTTTAATAAAAAAGGCCAATCAACGGTTACACGGGGGAGTCTCACAAAGTTATATGTTGTATTGACAGCTACGATCGGAATGTCCTGGGGTTTGATAGCATTATTGCCGAATGCCTTTGACAGCATCTATTCACAAAGCTTAATTTCTTTCCTGATGGCAGCAACACTATTTATTGCTCTTTCTGTGCTTGTTATGAACTTCCTTGCACAAGTTTTGTATATGACACCTTTCCCGCTTGTAATATCATACACCCTCCTCACGTCCCAACATCCCTGGGCTATTCAATTTTCGAGTTTTTACATAGTTTTTTGGGTTTTTTTGCTTTGGCTTGGAAAACAACAGCATAATTCGTTGATAAGGAGCCTGGACATACATTTTACAAATGTAGAATTGATAAATCAGCTCGAAGTTGCCATTCAAAATGAAACAATTGCAAACAAAGCAAAAAGTGAATTTCTGGCAAATATGAGTCATGAAATCAGAACCCCGATGAATGGCGTCCTGGGAATGACCAACCTGCTGTTGCAGGCTGATCTGCCTGAAAAACTACGTCAGCAAATTAAGACCATTCGTGCCTCCGGAAAAAGCCTGCTCTATATCATCAATGATATCCTCGATTTTTCCAAGATCGAGGCCGGAAAACTGGAAATGGAAAATATCAATTTTGATTTGAAAAATCTTATTGGAGATGTGTATGATTTTTTTTCCAATAAAAGTGACGAAAAAGGATTGGTGCTGACCAGTCAGGTTCAGGAAAATGTCCCAGAAATTGTCCACGGAGACCCAGAACGTTTGCGCCAGATCCTAACCAACCTCATTGACAATGCTATTAAGTTCACCGATCATGGCAGTGTGAAATTTAATATCGAGCTTTTTGAACAAAAAGATGATGCATATATATTACGGTTTGAAGTATGTGATACCGGAATCGGACTCACACCGGAGCAACAGGAAAGAATCTTCAGCTCCTTTTCCCAGGCTGACAGTGGTACAACAAGGCAGTATGGCGGAACCGGACTGGGCCTGGCAATTTCCCGTCAACTGGTACTGTTAATGGGCGGTCAAATTGCTGTAAAAAGTGATCCTGGGATTGGGTCTTGTTTCGAATTTACTGTACATTTGCAGATTCCAGCCGATCAAACAACAACTCTCCCCCAGAATCGACAGAAAACCGATCCATATATCAACATGTATGACTGCAAGGTTCTACTTGCAGAAGACAATATCACCAACCAGATCGTTGCCGAGGGAATGCTGGAGTTGTTTGGCTGTAAGGTTGACCTTGTTATAAACGGCAGACAGGCTGTTGATGCCGTTGAGAAAAACCAATATGATCTTGTCCTTATGGATTGCCAGATGCCCGAACTTGATGGCTATAAGGCAACAGGTGAAATACGGAAATTTGAACAACTGGATGGAGTTTCTCGTACTCCGATAATAGCACTTACTGCCCACGCTATGAGCGGTGACAGGGAACGTTGTCTTGACGCCGGAATGGATGATTATATCAGTAAACCCCTGCATCAAAACCATCTCCAGTCAATTCTGGACAAATGGGCATTCAAATGCAGGCAAGAAACAGTCAGGGTTGTCACAGAAGCTGCCGAAGATGACAAAGCCCGATCCAGCAAAGTACGCTTTAACACCAATGCATTACGAATGTATCACAAGATACAAAAGCAAGGCGGGCCTGATATTATTGGCACAATAATCGAAAGTTATCTGAAGGGTGCTCCACTCCTGCTGCAGTCCATATCTGACGCTGCTCGTGACCAGAACTCCGAGGCGTTATGGCAGGCGGCTCATACCCTGAAATCCATGAATGCCACCGTGGGAGCGGTCAGGATGACCGAAATCTGCAGTGAACTGGAAATAAAAGGCAGGGAAAAAATTACTATTGGCAGTCAGCAGTTATCTACTGATCTGGAAAAAGAATTTTTCTATGTTAAAGATCAGTTGCGGGATGTTTCAGAAACCGGCTGCAGCAGCACAACTGATCACAGCTCTGGCCAGGATGCAAATTCGAAAAAAGTATTACTTATGGATGATGATGAAATATGCCGGCATGTCGGCAGGGATTTACTCGAACATCTCGGTTATTCTGTCGAACTGGCTTACAGAGGTGAGCAGGCCGTTGAACTCTATCAGGTTGCACTTGACAGCAATGAACCGTTTCATGTCGTTATTGTTGACTTAGCCATTCCTGATGGGATGGGAGGCAAGGACACAGTGGAAAAAATCCTGCAGATCGATCCCTCTGCCAAGGTCATTGTCTCCAGTGGATCTCTTAATAATCCTGAAATGATAAATTTCAGTACATATGGTTTCTGTGCCGCTCTTTCCAAACCAGTTGACCTGAAGCAACTATCTGATGTCTTAGCCTCTGTCTGCTGAAAAAGTATTTTTTGAAAATAGCGAAGAATTTGGGCAGATTGCGTGGCACGAGACTTCGAAAGGGTATTCTCGAACAGCCTCCTAAAAAAACCAGGTAATCAGCGCATACCCCTGAACTGCTCTTCCTGTAACAAAGCCCGTTTCCAGATCCTCACCTTCCCCAAATTCATCCCCTCCTCCGCCAACGGGCAGATTAACCCCGGTCAGGACCTGGGAGGACTCCGTCACTTCCCATACCAGCCGAGGCTGCAGCAGGAATGAATGGTCTTTAAGGTTAACAATAACAGAAACGAAGCAGTTGATAAGCGGATGTGCTTCATACTGTACCATTGCGTCAAAATAATATTTGCCGGTTACAAACAGCTCTCCCCGCAGGAGACGAGCAACCAGAGCCTCATCCTGAAAAGCCTCACCCGGGCTGTCTGCTCCGAGCCCATTATAGTACAGTTCTACGAAGCCATACCAGTTTTTATCCCGCAACACCCATGAATAATCAAGATTCGCGACAATGGTGAGGTACTGGTTTCTTTCAGGATCATCATCTAGAAATGTAAGAGTCCAGTCGGTCCGATAGAGAGCGTTTCCCAAAAAACCGGTCAACCCGGTTCCGACGACTGTGTCTTCATAAGTTCTGAGCAGCAGCAGATCGATATCCAGTTCATTTTGCGACATACGTATTTTACTGCCATATGTCGACTGTGCCTCGTCCAGTGTACCTTCCAGGTTCCTGCGGGGGACATATACCAGCTGCAAATCCGAAATTCTCTCTCCTCCTGTCTGGTACAGCAGCATATCGGTCCCGACTTTATAATCACGAATAATATCTGCAGGAGCGAAGGGATTTACCAGATCGACCGGATTGAAAATCTGTCCGTTCCCCCAGGTCAGCGCTTGTCTTCCCGCTTTTACTGTTCCGTAATTACTGTCCAGAGCTAAAAAAAGACGGTCTATCCTATGGTAGGCCGTATATTCTTCATTGTTTGAGGACTCTCCGGTGAGATCAAACAATTGCCGATCATCTGACGGTATCGATCCTCTGAACAGCTGTGCATAACTTGAGTCCGAGCCAAGATTCGCTACCGCTTTTCGGCTCTGCCCGCCAACAGTCACAGCCTCGTAAGCCAGATCCAGACTGATATAATCTGTAAGGAAAAATGCGGAATTGATTCTGAGATCAATGGAGCCGTCGAGAAATAACTGCTTATCTTCCATCTCTGCCAGGAGATGATTCTCCTGGTACCAGCTCAGACTGCTCTGTCCGCGGATATGGCCGGATACTTCATATTCCAGGGCAAAAACTGAAAAAGGAAAACTCAGCATCCAGAGAAAAAGGCAGACTGCAGCCCGGCTATTCATCTTTTTTCTGATCCCCGGCCACCTTACCGTCGTGCAGCGATACGATTCGCCTTGCAAAATCCATTACCATCTTATCGTGAGTCGCAAAGATGAAGGTCACCTGCCGTTTCTCATTCATGACCCTCATCATTTCAAGCAGTTTCTCGCCGGTCTTCGAATCAAGATTGGCTGTAGGTTCATCAGCCAGCACCACGGCCGGATTGGAAACAATTGCCCTGGCAACAGCCACCCGCTGCTGCTGTCCTCCGGAAAGCTCATCGGGCCTGCTGTTATGCTTCTCCTGCAATCCAACCTCGTCGAGAATCGACTGCACCCTCTCGATTCTCTCAGCTTTTTCCACATTCTGCAGTCGAAGGATATATTCAACGTTTTCCGCAGCAGTCAACACCGGAATCAGGTTATACGACTGAAAAACGAAGCCAAGTCTCTCCAACCTCAGATCGGCACGCTGGCCATCCCCCATTTTGCTGTAATCATTACCATCGAGAACCACCTTGCCGCTGTCCGGCAGGTCAAGTCCACCTACCAGGTTGAGAAGCGTCGTTTTCCCGGAACCGGAAGGGCCTGCCAGGGCGATGAACTCTCCTTTGTCAACGGCAAGCGATACGTCATCCAGAGCTTTAAAGGTCATCTTACCCTGATGATAAATTTTACTGACCTCTTCAACTTCAACAATCGACATTGCCGCCTCCATGCTACTTCCGATCACAATAGTTTTTTTCCGCCCTACAACCTTACGCCTTATAAATGCCTCATGGCTTCCACCGGAGTAAAACGACCCGCCCGAACCGCTGGATACAGCCCTACAAGCAAACCGAGAACAAGTACAACACCATTTGCGGTATACAGATCCCACAGAGAAAGGGCCGGCACAATAACCCGGCTCATCCCCCACATCTCAGTACCTTCTGCAAAGAGAGAGAGATCGATACCAGAACCAAAAACAATTTTTATAAGAAACAAGGAAAACCCGTTGGCCACCAGGGATCCAAAGAGAAGAAGTAATAGAATTTCAACCATAACCATACGGACAATGCGACTTGACCGCATGCCGATTGCCCGTTGGAGACCGAACTCCCTCATTCGCTCATACACCGCCATCAGCATGGTGTTCACAATACCAAACCCCATAGCTATGAATACGACAATAAACCAGATTAACATATAACCGTTGTACATCTCGAGATAGGCACTTATTGCAGGCAGCATCTGACGCCAGTTTTCGGCTATATAACCGCTGTCTCTTATTTTTGTATTCAACGCCGACACCAGTTCTGCCAGTCCATCATCCTTACCACTCTTTCCCTGCTCCAGATGTACTGTTATTTCAGTTACTCCTTCACCTACCCCGAGCATCTCCTGCAGAACAGGAAGCAGCACAAACACGTACACTTTTTCGGTCTGGGCAAGCTCAGTCCTGTATGTGCCCCTGATTCTGAAGGATCGAGAGACATTTTCCCACTCCTGATTCTGGCTCACAAGAACGACCTTTCTCCCTACTCTGGCACCAATTCGTTCAAGCAGAGCCTGACCAATAATAAGGTCACCCGACTCATCCGGGTTGATCATTCTTCCCTGGTGAACCGGCCTGCCGATAAAGGAAATCCCGGTTTCATTTTCCGGAATAATGCCGACAATGATAACGCCCACATGTTCCCTGCTTGTACCTAACATGCCATCAACTTTGATACGTCGGGCAATGTCCGCACCGGGAGGGAGCAGAGGGGTGATATCAGCGAGAAGTTGCTGAGGGTGTGTGATCCTTCTGATAATCGAAGGATCAACACGATACTCCGGGTCCTGAATGCGGATATGGCCAACGAGGTTGTTGATAGCATTGTCCACCATACCATCAATCATTCCACGGCTCAGGGCAGACAGAACGACCATACTGGTGATTCCAATCACCATAGCGGTCAGAATTATGAGTGTCCGTCGCGGGTTACGCCAGAGATTTCGCCATGCAATTACAAGATCCATACTCTCTTACTCCAGTCCTGTTGATCAGCCACGCAGGGCTGCAACCGGACGCATATGGACTATTTTCAAGGCCGGTATCAGGGCTGTTATAAAGGTAACAACACTGATTATTGCCGGTCCGATGATTATTGACAACGGAGATAAGCGGGGGTAAAGCCGATCCGCAATACCATACTGCGCCATCAGTTCACTGCTCTCTCCCATACCGATACCATAGTAGGAGAACAACAGCGTGACAGCAGTACCGAGAATCATACCTGTCAACAGCCCGACACAGGTCATTGCCAGAGATTCCAGCAGCATTATTTTCACCAGCCGAAAAGGCTTGGTACCAATGGCCATCAATACCCCAAACTCCCTGGTTCGTTCAAAAATAGCCATAAAAAAAGTATTGAGAATAGAAAAAGCAACCACAATCACCAGGATCACATACATGATGATTCCACCTATCAAATCCAATTCTATGGATTGCCTGAGGCCGGGGGTCATCTCATCCCATGTCAGAACCGTAAGCCCGGATGCCTCGCCCATCATACGAACGGCTGCCGCGACAGGTCTGTCATCAGCAAGAGCCTTTGTTGTTATCACAATACGGTGTGCGCCACCTTCCATACTGAAAATTGAATTGAAGTCAGATAGTGGAATCTGCATGGTGGTACGATCAAATTCATCAATACCTGTCTTGAAAATACCTGCAATTCTGACAACGGTTGCCGCTACCGAACCATCCCTGCCCTGTCCTATCAGGGTACATTCATCCCCGATATCGATCTGCAGCCGCTCGGCGCCAAGTGCACCAATTACCGCCACATTAACATCACCATCGCGGAGATATCTACCCTTTCGAATCTGACCCGGAAGTGATGAAATGCGGCGTTCAACATCGGGCCTGACCCCGCTAACCATTATTCCTCTGCTTCTCCTGGCGCCAGCAGCAAGGGCAAATGCCTCCGAGCGAACGGTAACTGCGTCAACACCATCAAGTGCGGCAACTTTTCCCAGCAAACGATCAGGGTTTTTAATCACCTTATGCATCTCTGGTCTGTTTTGATACCCTTTCGCCTGTATTTGGAGATGTCCGGTACTGAGCCGTACTGAAGAATCGATCATATCCTCATAGGCACCAAACTGGAAAGAGAGCATAAACACCAGCAACCCGGAGGCAAAGACGATTGCCAGAATAGTCAGAACAGAACGACGCGGATTGCGCCATATATTGCGCCAGGCGAGCAGGTAATCACCCATACTCAGTGTCTCCTGTTCTTCAGGCTGGCAAGGGTAAACAAGCGGTCACTGAGAATATCTCCAAAGCTTAATTCAATATATTCAAGTCTGGTATAGCGGTCTTTTTTTTCAACCCGGTGCATAGTCCATATCCGGGGAAACAGACGTCCGTCAAACTTCTCTATTTTCTCCGCAATCATCTCTTTTACCAGTATCATCTCTTCATCAAAAAATGACTGCTTAAGAAGAACACCGTCTTCACGAATGACAAGTTCCTGTTTGCCCCAGACCACAGGTGCACTCTCTTTTGCTATGGATTCAATGGTATATACTGTTAAACCTGCGACCTCCTCCCTCCCTTTGACAGAGTGGAGGTAATCGTCGAGAACGCTGTCGGATTTGGCCAGGTCATCATTGGAAAAATCGGAGCCCATCCAGGATTGACTCATCATCGAAGGCGGCAATTTGATAACCCTGTTAATTTTGGGATTGTAGGTCCACATCTCCCTCCCCTTCTTCAAGGTTCCGTTACCTGCATCCTTTGCCGGTTTTTCAACAAAAAAAAGTGAACTCTGCCTCCCTTTTGTCCATCCCTTCATAACCATGCTTCTCTGGAAATCCGGCCGATGGATTGTCATCGAAAAACGAGCCACTGAACTCAACCCCCGCCAGTAGTCAAAGGCCTGTTCAACAATTTCACGGGCGTCCTCCTCGGGCGCAATTTCTGCACCCACCTGCACCGGTAAAAAGCAAAAAATCCAACCAAGGAGAAGGTAAAGAACAGCGTTTTTACGACTTTTCTTTTGCATTACAGTACCCTTGAAGAACCATTCCTTTTCTGACGAATCCCCGGCAACGGTACAAAACAACCTATAATGCTTCTTTACCTGATTGCCCCGGCTCCGGCCCCGGCTAACATCCTATCCACATCTTTAAACGAGTTTATTGAATTGTCTCCCGGCGTGGTCATCACAAGAGCTCCATGGACCACGCCGCAATCTATTGCTGTCTTGGGATCTTTATTGGTAAGCATTCCATAGATAACCCCCGCTGCAAAACCATCCCCACCACCAACACGATCATATATATCAAGCTGCTTAAAGCGTATGCCCTCATAAAATTCCCCCCCGTACCACATCAGACCGCTCCAGTCATTGACACTTGCGGTTTTAACATGCCTCATAGTTGTGGCAATCATTTTCAGGTTGGGATGCTTTTGAGCTGCTTTGGCAACTGCACTGCAAAAAAGATTGGTTTCCAGTCCTTTTGCTTCACGTTCCAGAGACTCCACACCAAATAAAACATCAACATGTTTTAAAATAGTGCTGTTTACCTGCTCAGCCTTTTCTTTACCACCAAAACGTTTCCACAAGGAAGGCCGATAGTTCAAATCATACGAAACTATGATATTGTGTTTCCTGGCAATTTTCATTGCTTCAATAATCACATCAGCACTGCTTTGTGATAACCCCGCCATGATCCCACCCGTGTGAAACCAGCGCAAACCGTTTTTTCCAAAAATGGTCTCCCAGTCAAAACCCCCTGGTTTTACTTGCGAGATACCACTATACCCCCTGTCAAAGGAGCCGGCTGCCGGACGTATACCAAAACCTTTTTCCAGAAAATATATACTGTTCCGGCTTGACTCACCCATGCCATCATCCGGCAGCCAATGTATAAAGCTTGTGTCAACGCCTGCAGCCGATATTCTATTTTTAATTAATTGACCGATCTCATTTTCGGTAAGAACAGTGGCAACAGCTGTTCTCATACCAAAACAACGGCTCAGGGCACATGCTACATTATATTCACCCCCGCCCTCCCATACCTTAAAGGAGTCGGCATGGGAGATCATTGTATCGCCCGGATCAAAACGCAACATAACCTCCCCGAGGGAGATCATATCATAGCGACAAGTGTCTGCCGGTTTTATATTACGTGTTTCCAAGAGGAATCCCCCCCTCTTTTCTCATTGACACTGGCTGAAAGCATGGGAGTTTACACATTCCGAACAGCTCGAAATATTTCATCAAACCTGTGGGCTGAAATACTATCTGACTTTGCTATCCAGCTTC
>JAOZLO010000064.1 GCA_029934775.1 Desulfocapsaceae bacterium | reverse complement strand
TTACTTTCTGATCGACGCTGAAATAATCTCCTACACTTTCCACTCGGCTCCAGCCGATTTCTGAGATGGGGATAAGGCCGTCAACTCCTCCCAGATCAACAAAAGCTCCAAAATCTCTTATGGAACTGATTACCCCTTCAACGGTTTGCCCTTCCTGAAGAACCTCCTGTAGTTGTTCTCTCAGCTCCGCGCGCTCTGCTTCGAGGATTGCTCTGGCAGAGAGAACGAGGTTACGGCCGCCTTCTTCAAAGCGGGTGATCAGGAATTTCATGTGGGTTTCGAGGTATTCTTTAGCAGCATCTTCTACTCGTCGCAGACCCATTTGAGAATAGGGGCAGAAGCTGCGTATATTACCGCCAAGGGTGACTTCAAATCCGCCTTTAATTTCGGTTTTTACAAAACCTTCCACAGGAATCTGACTGCGAAATGCCTCTTCAAGATGCGCATTGCTTGAGCCTGAGCCAATAGTGGTTGTGAAGAGCTGCCCGGCACCTTTGGTTTGGAGATAATAAACGTCGAGCGTGTCACCAATTTGTTTTGTCAGTTCACCGTTTGTATCCATAAGTTCAGAGCTGTTGAGTACACCTTCACTCTTGCCGCCTACATCAAGAAAAGTCGTTTCCGTGCCAATACCGACTATAGTTGCGGTGATTTTCTGACCTGGTTCGATGCGTCGCAGCTTTTTACTGCTTTCTGCCTTAAATAATTCTTCGAAACTTTCATTATTGACTTCCATGATTTTTTATCCTGTGTGTTCATGAATATCGGTTGTCGGAACGTAACTATTCATGGGGTAAGCATTTGAACTTCGCTAACCTCCGTACTTGTAACTGTTTACAGGGTGCCGTAGGTTTTTGCAGGCAGGCCTGTGCTGCGTATAAGTCATACGTAAGCAGGCGTGACCGCAGAAAGATGCGGTGCCCTGTGAGCAGTTACGTTGGAACTTCTATTTTGTGGTGCCGTAGCAGACTATATCACAGGCGTTCCGGCTTGCAACTGTTCTTGTTGATTTTACACTTTTCTTATGTCTCTTGTAAAGTTTGGTGAACAGCCAGAGACAGTGCTTTATCATTGTCCCTGAACATAAGCCGTTTCTGGCTGAGTTCAGATATGAAACTTATAAGAGATTCTTCTTTCAGACTTTTGAACTGTTGAAGAATATTGCTGATCGATTGAGGGGTGTGGCAGAAAAGGTAAATTTTCCTTGAAAGCCCTCTTAACCTGTGTTGCAATGGTTGGCCCGGTGGCTGCTCCTGGCGGATGATAAGAAATGTTCCACCGTCACGGTATTGCAGTGGAGCTGTTTTTTTATCTGTTCTCATGTCATGAAAGTTCTGCCACTGTTCTATTTTTTGGTATACCGGTTTCCAGAGTAGGTGCTGGAGCTTGCGATCGCCCCTGTAGCCTTTTGTCAATTGCTCAAGAGAGTTGTGATAATGTGGAGGGAAGAGTTTTTTTATTTTGTGATGCGGCAAAAGGGCACTGATTCCAAATGCTCTGCCGTCTCTATGAATTGGTGAGCCATGTCCAAGAAAAAATGCAGCTGGGGAAAGAGGGTGATACGGTAAGACAAATTCGAGATTAACGAGCGTCTCCTGTATTTCTGCTTCAGTTGTCGTTGGAAACTCTGTAATTAGATTTCCCTCAACCTGTATTCCATTCTCACTGCACAACTTCATTACCGCAATATTGTCAATGACTGTTGTTCCTTTAACCATTTTCTGCAGCAGTGAATTGGACAGCGATTCAACACCTACCTGGACTGTGGAAAGCCCACCCTGATTGTAGAGTTTGAGCCGTTCCGGCTGTCCGATAGCCCGGATTTCGGCAAAAAAACTGATATCAATCCGCTTTGAGGCAATAGCTTTAAAGTAGTTATCCGCCTGTTTTAAAGGTAATGCATTATCGGTAAAACTGAAATTAAGACATTCAAATTGCTGCATGAAATGAGTCGTTTCTTTTTCCATTCTGCCCGCATTTTTCATTCTATATCTTTCCCACTGCAGGTTGAGGTTGCAGAATGAACATTTGTTCCACCAGCATCCTCTTGAAAATTCCAGGGGTAGGGTAGGAATAAAGGGCTCCTTGGAGAAAATTTGAGCCATCTCTTGGAAGTACGGTTTGTAGTCGGGGTATGGGAGTTCGTTGATATCCGTAATTTCCTCAGTTTTTTCCACTAATCCTCCAGGTCTTAACACGCTGTTCTGCTTGGAAGAAAGAGAGGTGCGGTTATTGAGTGTTCGGCACAGAGAGTGAAGCGATTTTTCCCCTTCACCGTCAACTACATAGTCAATCTCAGGGAAATGGTGAAGAAGAGACAGACCTATCTGGCCGGTACATGAAGATCCGCCGAATACTACTGAAACCCCTGGCAGAGTTTTTTTTAACTGATTTGCCGCATAAAGAGATGGAAATAACTGGTTGAAGCAAACAGAAAAACCTATGAGATCATATTGATTCCATTTTATACTGTCGATCCAGATTGAGCATGTCTTGTCAATAGTGGAAACCAGTTTGTCAAAATCCGGAACTTGTGGTTTTTTTCTGGACAGTACAGAAAAAAAGAGTTCCCTTGCCTTTTCTTTTTGTTCAGGGAAGAGGAGGGGCGCAAATAGTGCTTCTCCGGCCCAGCTGTTGCCGCTTATTCTTCGATATGTTTCTGTGCTGATGGCATTGGCAACATCGAGATAAGGGTGGAAAGCATCTACCTGGCAGTTCATTTCCCTTTCCATAAAGGCTTTGAGGGTGCCAAGTTGAATCGAAGGTCGATTGAAAATCGACCATGGCATTGAGATCAGTGCCAGCTTGAAAGGAGAGGAAGTATCTGGAGCCATTTTACTGCTCAATTATTTCTGTGTCTTCAGGGGGGATAAAAGAGAAAAGAGACTGGAGAGTTTTCTCGTCAGTTCCGACAAGGCTATCTACCTGGATATCCGTAAAATTGAGTACCGTTATGGTGCCGAAGAGGTCCTGGATATGCATTCTGCGAATAAGAGAGGATTCAGTGATCCAGACATGTATATCCTGGACTTGAGAATGGGGTTGTTTGGGGATAAGCTTGATTATTTGAAACTCTTCAGTATTGCTCCCTGTTTCTTTGTCCGGGGGAAGAATATAGAAATCGTTTTTCAGATTTCCTTTTCCTGAAAAAAATGAATAGGTGATGTCATTATTCAGATTTTCAGCCGGAGTTACTATCATCTGTTTCAGGTTATCAAAGTACATTGAGAAAACGGCACCATCACTGACTAGAACCTGCTGGTCCGGGCTGCTGTAATCCCATCGCATACGGCTTTTGCCATCTTTTTTGAAAAAAACTGCCTTGCCGGATCCTCTGCGAGGGCGCCCTGTCATTTCTCCTCTGGTCTGCTGATGAAAATTAAAGGAGATGCTCTCTATTTTATTCACTCGGAGTTGCACCCTGGCTGCTGTATCTTCTGGGGATTCACTTGGGTTGATTTTTGCAGATACTTGTAGAGAAAAAATAAAAAGGAAAGAGAGCAGGGTGATGATAAACAGAAATAATTTATTCATTTTGTTCGAATCAGACAAGCTGAAGCTGTATTGGTCGCCTTAAAATTTGTCTGGCCACATATTCTGTAGTCTCAGCCAGGTCGGTGACGGCGAAGCGATGATTAACCGGAGAGGTTTTTTCTGATGAAAGCAGATCCGGCGTATTATCAAGAAATTTTTTAACATTTTTTACTACTTCAATTGAGGCATCAATGAGAGTAACTTTTTTTCCGATTCGAGGTTGTATTAGCTGTTTTAACAGAGAATAATGGGTACAACCAAGGATGAGCGTATCGAGTTGGTGGTTTTTCAGACTGTAGAGATATTTTTTCAGAATCATCTTTGTCTCTTTTCTGGGAAGCCATCCCTCGTCCACCAGGGGAACAAGAAGCGGGCAGGCTTTGGGGAATACTTTATATTCCGGTTGGGAACTTTTGACAGCACTGGAGTAGATGTTGCTGCTGATTGTGGCACGGGTTCCGATAATACCAATCCTCTGGTGGCGGCTTACTTTAACCGCTGCCTGGACGGCAGGATGTATAATTTCAAAAACAGGTATGTCAAAAGCCTGCCGTACTCTTTCAGTGGCGATGCCTGCAGCGGAGTTACAGCCAATAATAATGATCTTCGCTCCGTTTTCAATGAGAAATTTTGTATTTTCAATTGAATATTTTATTATGTCTGCAGTATTCATGCGGTCGTATGGGGCTCGCGCAATATCTCCCAGAAAAAGAAGAGAGTGTTCCGGCAGGAGCTGCTCAGCAGCTTTTGCAATAGTCAAACCACCTATTGTTGAGTCAAAAATACCGATCATGATGGAGAAGAACGTTGGAAAATTAATCGGGAACTTGGTCTCTTGCACAAGTGACATGTATAGCAGAAAAAGATATGACCAGCAAACATAATCTGGAATTATCTTCTCTCCTGGGCCATAGAACGGTTACATCAGATGTTTGTTATCAAGTACTTTCCGAATCAACATTGCAATATCACTTTTCCCAAGTGGTTTCATAGCAAATTCTCTTATTCCCATAGATTTTACTTTTCTTTCGGAGATAATGCTTGAGTAACCTGTACAAAGGATAACGGGGATATCAGGACGAATTTGCAACATTCTTCTGGCGAGGTCTATACCAGTCATGCCTGGCATGGTTTGATCTGTGATAACGAGATCAAAATGGTTGGGTTGGTTCTGAAAGGTACCGGTATCAGCGTGCGGTTCATGTATGATATCTTCTCTGCAGAGATCTATTTCTTTTAACGAAACATCAAGTCTACCACCTGTCTCTTCCATGGCATGGAAAGCATTAGTACAGAGGTTCAGCATTATCTGATGGATCTGGGTCGGGTCGGCAAAGATAAGACCAGTTTCTGTGTCGATGTCATGAGTAATCTTAATAGTTGCAGGAAGTGTTGGGCGAAGCATAGAAATTGCTTTATTCACAATACTTGCAGGTCTCAGGAAAATATATTCTGTGTCATTCTGACGGCTGAAGGCGAGGATCTGTTTTACTAGATCAGTGGCCCGGGTACTTGCCTCTAAAACTTTGTCCAGATCTTGGGCAACAGATGATCCCTTCGGGCTGTCATCCCGTGCCATTTCAGTATACCCGATAATTGCTCCTAAAATATTGTTGAAGTCATGGGCTATACCGCCGGCAAGAGTACCGATTGCTTCCATTTTCTGGGCTTGTTGGAGGCGAGATTGGAGGGTTCCTTTTTCAGCTTCAGCTTTCTTTTCTTCAAAAATATGCCCTATTCTTAATGTAATGGCGTTGATCAAATCCCTTTCTTCCTTTAAAAAGGGGCCTTCATCAATTTCGGGTTTCTCCTCAAAGTAAAAAACCTTTACTTCCCCAGCCTTCATTTCGGAAACTATTATTTTCTGAGATTGAAGCCATTCAGTTTCTTTGAAATTATCTGATTTGTACGATTGTCCATCTATCGTGATTTGTGCACAAGTTATTTCAGGGTATTGCCAAGAGGGCGGAATAATATCTACTATACCCTGAAAAATCTCTTCAATGGTAACATTTTCCTTATTAACGAGCTTTGATATACGATAAAGGCAATTCAGCTCTTTTAGGCGCTCTCTGAGATCATACGTTGTTTTTTTAAGCTGCTTTTCCGTCTTTCTGCGATCGGTGATATCCACATGTGTTCCTACTACCCGGACAGGTACACCGTTGTCATCAAAAATTGCGTTGGCCCGTGAAAAAATATCTACCCATTGCCCATTTTTATGGAGCATCTGAAACTCCATCATCGATCAGGCTATCTCCCTTTCAATTAAGATGCCCTTTCCATCAGTTTTTATGATATCATAGCATTACAAATTTTTGAAATTCAAACTAAAATTTGAATTTAGAATTGAGTTGCCATCATTCAAGGGAAAGGTAAATCAGAGAAAAATTGATCGGTTGGTTTTATTACAGAACATTTTTCATTGCACCAAAAAGTGCATTCGCAATACCTATACCATTAGTGCCTTACTCCATAAAGGCTGTAACTCAGTTCAGCACCCCCTTGTGGGGTGTTACTAATATAGTTCACAATGCCATATCGATTTAGTGTAAAGGGGACATTGAGATTTTACTAAAAGGAAAAGGATAACACTTTGGAGCTGTGGCGCAAATTATTGGTAGTTGTAATTGTGGTAGTTGGGATCATCGGAATGCTGGCGGTCACTCAGTTTGTTTTACGAGGATCAATTTTCTAGAATTTTCATTCTTTGCAGGATTGAGGCAGAGGTTACAAAAATACCACCAGCACGATCCTCGACCGTTTTAGAGGGAGGTGATGGTGTTAGCGTTTCATGTTTTTTTCTGCTGTTTCACTGTTGTTATTTGCACCCTCTGAGGATTCGGCACCTGTTACAACTACAGCCGGTGTATCCTGTTCAAATCCTCCCTGGTGAAGAGATCTGAAAAGTGTTTCCATGGAATCTATACGGTAACACTGAAACAGCGACCGTATGCTTTCCCATAACGCGCGCTTACTGTGTACTTTTTTCCAGACAGCGTTAAAAAGAGTACAGCAACTCAACTATGAAGTGCATCGACCAGGTTCTATTATTCATCTTGATTCGTGGACCATCCATGCGATACGCAGTAAAGAAGAATCCCTTCTCATGCTCTGGACTTGGTTTGGTGGTATCAATTTTGATGCGTACAGATTTGAAGATGTTTCGTTGGATAAATTGTGAAAATCCTTGACTCGATCCGCCTAAATCTCGTAGTATCAGTAGATGAAGCGGTATCGAGGGTTCGGATGGGGGAAGTTCCCAGAGAGGCAATATGTCCTCTAACCAACTTTGAACCGCTTTTTCTGTTTGGAAATTGTATTATTACAGTTTTTTGTTTACCAACACAGTTACTTGACGACCACGGCGCTTTAATTTTCACTTTCCTAAGTGCCAGGAGACTCCTTTTCGGGTCTGTTTTTTGGCATAATGAATTTGTCATTCATCCGCCAACTGATTAACCTTATTCCAGGTAACACTTTTCTGTTATTTTTACGGTGAGTTTATTAGGAAAAAATATGTACTGCAAGGTGGTATTGTTTTTACTCTCTCCACATGGTAATTGATAGTAATTATTATGTTAGTCACCTAAAAGCTTCCAGGCATCCTTTATTCTAGATGTAGCTGTAACAGATAGGGGGAAAGTGTAATGGGAACTCATAGCAAACGATTCATCCCGCTGTTTTTTTTGTCTTGGTTGCATTATGTGCACGAAGCAACCTCTCTCTGGTACAATCACTTGATGCCGCGTCAATCATTAACGAATTTACAATTATGGTTAAGGGCCAGTTGAAATAGGTCTGTATCTCTCATGATAAAAACAGACTATCCGTTTTGGCTAAATATCAGCAAGCACTCCCAATCGATATAGGAAGGAGCCCAATTATTACATTCACCGTACCGAAGGAGTTATTATGAAAAAATTAATATGTATTTTTATCTTTCTATGCTTGACCGCCTTTGATATCAATGCAGCTGAATTGAAAATTGTGGCAGAAGATTATCCTCCCTTTGAGTATAAAGAAGATGGGCAGGTGAGGGGGTTCACTGTTGAGATAATACAAATCTTATTAAGCAAAACCGGTCATCAGGGAAAGTTTCATATATTGTCTTGGGCGCGAGCCGAGAAAACAGCATTAGAAGAAGAAAATGTTTTGATTCATACCTTGACCAGATCTGAGAAAAGAGAAAATCAATATAAATGGGTAGGCCCCCTTGCTCCTCGGGAACTTTACTTTTTTAAACTCAGGGAAAGAGAAGACATTCAGATAAATGTTCTGGAAGACGCAAAAAAATATACTGCAGGTACTGTTACTGGACAGTCAGCCACAGGAAATCTGATTGCAAAGGGATTTGCCGAGGGAAAGCACATATTTTCTGTCCCCCGTGATTTGCAGAATGTACGTAAATTGTATTTAGGACGCATTGATTTGATCTGTATGATAGAGCCTGTCTTCTATTCGAGGATAAAAAATCTGGACCTGGAGCGTGGAAAAGTAGAAAAAGCCTTTTTGATTGATGGAAGTAGAGAATATTTTATGGCATTCAGCAAACAAACATCCGATAAAATAGTGCACCAGTTCAGAGAGGCTCTTGATATTATCAAACAGGATGGAACCTTTCAAAAAATAAAAGCAAAATATTTTTGATCAGTATGTCACGAAATCAACATAGCGATATCACAAAAGGCAAAAAGAAAATCGCACGGCAATTGATTTTTTACATTGTGATATTCAGCTCCCTGATAACCTTGTTCATAACGGTATTGCAGTTATATCGGGATTACTCCAGGGAGGTAGGGCAGATTGAAAATCAGATTGAACAGATAAAGAAATCTTCACTGCAGAGTTTGACAAGGAGCTTATGGGATATTTATGACTCTCAGCTCCGGCTACAGCTAGAGGGTATCCTGCAACTCCCTGACATCCAATATCTGGAGGTCAGCACTGATGGGAAAGTGTATGTCTCTGTTGGAAAACTGCAATCTGAGAACACGATTTCCGCGACGTTCCCCATGGTACACATCTTCGATAATAAGGAAAAAATTATAGGTGAGTTACAGATAGTTGCCACCGTGGATAAAGTGTATCAACGCCTTTACAATAAAGTATTGTTCATACTGTTTTTTAATGGAATTAAAACATTTATAGTGTCAGCATTTATGTTCTTCATATTTCATTTTTTTGTCATAAGACACCTTGAAAAAATTTCCTCGCATACCAAGTCAACAACGTATGATTCAAATTCTGTGCTGACAATGGATCGCAAGGATAAAAATGATGAATTACAGGAAGTTGTAGGTGCCATTAACAATATGCGAAGGAATCTTCTGGAATCTTTTACGAAGCTCAAAATCAGCGAGCGGCGATTCCGCGCGATGTTCGAACAAGCTGCAATTGGAGTTGCGCAGGTTGAAACCAAAACAGGTCGATTTGTAAAAATCAATCAAAAATATTGTGACATTGTTGGATATTCACCAAAAGAAATGGAGACAATGAAATTTCAGGATATTACCCACCCTGATGATCTTCAGACAGACTTAAACAATATGAACAAATTGACAAAAGGTATGATTTCTGGATTTTCCGTGGAAAAGCGTTATGTCGGTAAAGATGGATCTATTGTATGGGGCAACCTGACAGTCTCTCATTTATTGGGAAATGGAGAAAAACAAGAGTATAATCTTGCAATTGTGGAAGACATAACCGGCCGCAAGCAAGCAGAGGCTGAGAAAGAAAATCTTGAAAAACGTCTCCAGCAAGCTCATAAAATGGAAGCCATCGGTACCCTTGCAGGAGGAATTGCCCACGATTTTAACAATATACTCTCAGCAATAATTGGTTTTTCTGAGCTGGCTAAAGAAAGTATCCCGACTGAAAACCCTGCTCAAAAGGATATAGACCTGGTCTTAAAATCAAGTCTTCGGGCAGCAGATCTTGTCCAGCAGATTCTTACGTTCAGCCGAAAGTCAGATCAGCATATAGAGCCTTTATCTCCACACCTGATTGTCAAAGAAGCATTGAAAATGTTGCGCCCCTCTTTGCCGACTACTATCAAAATAGTAGAGAACATTGATAATGACTGTGGAAAAATCACGGCGAATCCTACTAATATTCACCAAATTATCGTCAATCTATGTGCAAACTCGTTACATGCCATGGCAGAGGAGAAAGGCACTATAAGTGTAAGCTTAGAGCGAAAGGAAATGAGTTTTCAAGAAATTCCACAGGGCTCAACTGCCTCTCCAGGCCCGTTTATTGTCTTGAAAGTTACTGACACGGGTTGTGGTATGAACGAAAACATCAAAAAACAAATTTTTGAACCTTATTTTACTACTAAAGAAGTTGGTAAAGGTACGGGGCTTGGACTTGCCGTTATTCACGGGATTATAGAGGATTGCCAGGGGTTTATCGTCGTGGAAAGCAAACTTGGCGAAGGAACCACTTTTAATGTTCATATACCAGCTCTAAAACAGGAAAAAGAAACATCCAATAAAGTGACAACAACTGAGACTGTACCTACTGGGACTGAGCAAATCCTGGTGGTTGATGACGACGATGCAATCGCCAATCTGAATAAAACACAGCTGGAGCGACTTGGGTACAAAGTTACATCAATAACAAACAGCCCTGATGCATTGGAAAAAATTCTCAACGACCCCAGTCAATTCGACCTGATCATAACGGATCAAACTATGCCGGATATGACAGGCGCAGAATTGGCAAAAAAAGTTTTGAGAATTGAGCCTGAAATGCTCTTTGTCCTCTGCACTGGCTATAGCTCAATTATTACTGAAAAAGATACATTGGCGATTGGCATAAAAAAATATGTCAGGAAGCCGGTAGACAAAAGAACACTAGCCAACGTTGTCAGGCAGGTGCTGGATCAAGAATAGATGTTGAAATGGAGCTACCAACCCTACCGGTGGTGTTTCAAATTATTCTGTTTGTCTGTCCACTTGACTGTTAATGGCTAATGAAAAGTTCTACAATTGCACGCAATGTTTAAACATTATCTTATTCCTGTAAATTCAAAGAAGAAGATGTTCCAAAAACCTAACAGTCCATAAAGGTGTTTCACACTCTAGAAAATCAAGAATAGCCTGATAAGAAAAAACATTCAGGCATGCCAGATGTTTCCAGATAAGTTTTGAATCTGGTGTTATTTTTGTTACGTAGATTCTG
>JAOZLO010000442.1 GCA_029934775.1 Desulfocapsaceae bacterium | reverse complement strand
TCAGAATGACCAAAGTGCAACAGAAGATTTCCGGGTGTTTCCGCTCAGAAGAAGGTGCACAATTCTTTTGTCGGATCCGAAGTTATATTTCATCTTGTCGTAAACAGGATATTCGGTCGACAACGGCCTTGGCCTTATTGTTTAAAGGTAAATTGCCGGATTTTGAAAATGAAAATTTGAAGCGTTAAAGATTACGCTGAATGGTTACGAACTTATTAACTTTATTATCCATAAAAAGCTTGAGAAGCCAAAGCTTTCCGGTGATAATATCTGCAAACAGATAAAAAAAATCTATCACGTTGAATGTTCCACGCGAACCGTTGAGAGAATCATTGAGAAGTTTGGGTTTAGCATTGTAATTATGTTCCTGATAAATATTGGGTTTAATTGCCATCAAGCACTTTCCGAATCAGCACTGCAATATCCTTCTTCGAAAGTGGCTTCATTGCAAATTCTCTTATTCCCATTATTTTTGCTTTTTCTTCAGAGATAATGCTGGAGTACCCAGTACATAGGATAATAGGAATATCGGAGCGAACCTGCAGCATCCTTCTGGCTAGATCAACTCCAGTCATGCCGGGCATAGTCTGGTCTGTGATTACAAGATCGAACTGATCTGGTTGGTTCTGGAAGGTTTCCAAAGCCTCAAGACTGCTCTTTCTCACTGTAACGTGATAACCAAGCCTTTCGAGCATATCCTTACCCATATCAGCAAGTAAATCCTCATCATCAATAAAAAGTACCTTTTCTTTGCCAACTGGAATCTGTTTAACAGCCTCTTTGTCAGGTAGCATGTTCTCACTGACGACAGGGAGAAAGATATGAAAAGAGGTACCTTTCCCAGGTTCACTGGTGAACGTTAGGAACCCGCCATAGCTTTTTATAATCCCATCGACGATAGAAAGTCCCATCCCGGTACCTTTACCGACTCCTTTGGTTGTAAAGTAAGGGTCGAAGATTTTATCTTTTACCTCCTGTGTCATTCCAGGACCTGAATCACATACTGATAGTTGAATAAAAATACCAGTGTTAATGTGCGATTCAGCTGTGATATCTTCCCTGCTGAGATCTATTTCCTTTAATGTAATCTCAAGTCGGCCGCCTGTTTCTTCCATTGCATGGAAAGCATTAGTACAGAGGTTCAGCATTATCTGATGGATCTGGGTCGGGTCGGCAAAGATAAGACTCGTTTCTATGTCGATGTCTTGAGTAATTTCAATAGTTGCAGGAAGCGTTGGGCGAAGCATAGTAATAGTTTTTTTAACAATACTAGCTGGTTGTAGGAGAATATATTCTGTATCATCCTGACGACTAAAAGACAAAATCTGTCTTACAAGATCAGCGGCCCTACCACTTGCTTCTAAAACTTTATCCAAATCGTTGGCAACTGATGACCCGGCTGGGCTATCATCAAGTGCCATCTCTGTATACCCGATTATTGCTCCGAGAATATTATTGAAGTCATGGGCAACTCCGCCAGCCAAAGTGCCTATGGCCTCCATTTTCTGTGCTTGCTGAAGTTGTGCTTCAAATTGGTCTTTTAATATTTCAGCCTGCTTCTGTTTTGTAACGTCAATCCAATGATTTACTACATTAGTTAAATTGCCTTTATCATCATGAATTGGAAACATAGTACCTTCAATATGAACTTTGTTAGTATCCTTATATCCAAGATCCTTAGCATCCCATTCAACTGAAAAGTTGGCTGTCTTTCCATCTTCAAATACTGAACGAATTTTTGGTATTAAACCCTGCTCCATGACAATTTCATCTTCAAAAACATTGTATTTACCTACCAATTGCTCATCAGTAACATTTATTAGTTTTTTTAAGGCAATATTGCATTTAATAATTGTTCCCTTTTTATCAGATATCCAAGTTGCGAATGGGCTTTGATCAATAATGCTATTAAGAAAGTTTTGATTATTGTTCAGCGCCTCTTCCACCTGCTTTCGTAGATCTATTTCTTCAAGTAATTTATCTCTGGAAGTAGTTGTTTTTTGCAGCCTGGCAAGCATATTGTTGAAAGATTTTGTTAGAGCACTTAATTCGTCTTTGGACGTAACTTCAACTTCAAAATCAAAATCATCTTTGTTGATATTTTCTGTTATTTTGGCAAGTTTAGTAATAGGTCTAGCAATTCTTCTTCCTAACAGCCAGGCGCTATACGCCATGAGCAGAATAAGAACAAAACCAGTGAATAATATTTTTTGGGTTACTTTTTTTGAAACAGCTGTAGCTTCCTGGAAATCACGTGATAAAATGACGAACCACTGTTCTCCCAAGTTACCTTTTTTTTGATCTACAGATTTTTGTTTTCCACCAAAACAGTATTCTGTTGAGTTTCCTGTGATAGGGACCTGGGCAAGTGAAATTATTTGCTTGGTGTCATCCAAAGTGGTGATCATTGAACTGGATGCTGAACTTTCCATTTTTTCAATAAGTGATCCTGAAACCTTCCTGCTTAAGGGCTCTATATTATTTTCAATAATAATAAGCCCTCCGGATCTGACTAAACACATTGTTCCCGGTTTAGTTCTCGTGTACTCGTTCAAATGCTGGCTGTATGGGCCAAGTATTTTAATATTGCATTTTAATATTCCAATGATCTCACCTCTTTTTTTCACCGGAACCACAACACCTAAAACATATCCCTTTACACTCTGGTCATATCCTCGGTCATCAAAAAAAATCCTGCCTTTTCCTTCATTGTAAGAGTTACTCCACCAGTATTTCTGTGAATGTGCCAGGGTAGTCAGTTTTTTGGTAGTAGCAATGATCACTCCATATCTGTTGGTTAGAAATATTTCTCCATAAAATTCTGGAAACGCCTTTTGTTGATCTTTAAGATATGTTGAGACCGGATTAGTCATATAGCTCTGAATAAAAGGACTGTTAACATCCTTTACTCCCATCCATTTTTTATTCAGTTTGGTGATTTTCTGTTCTCTCTCCTCCTCATCCAGGCGAGCAAATTCAGAATTGCTCAAAGCAAGGGCTTGTTTGAATAGGTTTGAATTTGCCAGGGTTGATGCAACGTGAGCATCTTTTTTCATATTTTCCGCTATATGCCTGGCATTCTCTTCAGCAATTTCCTGAGAAGATATTTGAGCATTTTCGACGGATAGCTTACGACTCTGGCAGAAAAAAAGGATGGAAGCAAGTATGAGAGATAAAGTTCCGATTGAAAAAATTAAGAGGGTTGACTTGTGTTGGAGTTTCATAGCTCACTTAAATCTATATTTATAAAGCCATATTTTAAACAGGAAGGATGGTTCTTTTATTGCTTCTATTCACATAAATGTTCATTCATTTAATCACA
>JAOZLO010000063.1 GCA_029934775.1 Desulfocapsaceae bacterium | reverse complement strand
CACGTTGCAAGGATGGCAGGTCTTTTTTTTAACTCACAACCATAATATCTAAAGTGGCCAGGGTCTGTCTTTGCCGCCAAGGACGTGCATATGGATGTGGAAAACAACCTGGCCTGCTTTTGCACCGTTATTGAAAATAACCCTGAAGCCGTCACCAATGCCATTTTCTGCAGCAATTCTGGAGCCCGTGCGCATGAGTTTACCAATGAGTTTTTCGTCCGCTGCATCCACATCGGCAGGGCTGGTAATATGTTTTTTGGGAATTACAAGAAAGTGTTTAGGGGCTTGCGGCGCAATATCCCAAAATGCCAGTACATCATCGTCTTCGTACAGTTTCTCTGCAGGGATTTCACCTGCGACGATTTTACAGAACAAACAGTCAGTCATGCACTCTCTCCTTATTTCTTTGGTCTATCTGATATTTTATCTACAGATATTTCCACCATCTCAATTATGATTCCAGTATATCTCTGGATGGTATCCTGAATATACTTTCTGAGTTTTTCCAGATCGCTGGTAAGAGTTTTTCCGTATGGAACTGCTATTAATAAATTCATGCTGTAACCAGATCTTCCTACCTGGATTTTTACTTTGTTTACATGGACATCGTCATCGTATTCATCTATGCAGTGGAAGATCATCTGCGTAAGCGCTGCTTCAGAAATGGTTACCTTACCAACCGGTTTTTTGTCATTTTGAAAATCAGGCTGCACAATTGATTTTTCAAAAAAACGAGATTTTTTAACGCCATCCTGACGTTTTTCACCCTTGAAAAATATGCGGATGGAATCTGAGAGTATCTGGGCATAATCTCTTCTTACCTCAATTGCAGGTACGGGGATGACGTGTTTTCCCTCTTCTGATCGAGATTTTATCGCCTCTTCAATGTCTTTTTTACTGGCTATTTCTTCTATTTGAATGATTTGACTTATTGGAGGTAATTCGAGTCGTTCTGCTAATCGGTTGACCATGCCGTTTGATGTTCCAAGAAGAAGAATCTTCTTGATTTTTTTCTTACGGATAATTTTAACTACTTTCTGTTTCTGTTTTGGATCTGTAAAGAGGGCTGTTTTGATTGCACTTATATAGAGTTTTTCCTGCTTGGCAGATCTCCCTGCAAGAATTGTTTCACCATGAATAAGCAATCCGTCGTCAATCACATAGGGGATCCCAATTTTTTCTGCGAGGAGTTTTGCACGAAAACTTTTACCGGTTCCACTTTTTCCCACTAAGGCGTACACTGTTATGCCTTGCAGGCGTCCTTTAACTTTGTGCAGAAATTGATAAATTTCTTTTCCAGTTAAAAATACCCATTGATTGTCCTTACTATTTTTTACAGAGGCCATTCTATTTTTTGTATTTGAAGATGAGTTGTTTCTTCCTGACCCCGATTGTTGCTTCACCACCTCGGACAAGTTCACCAAAAAGAATTTCTTCTGTGAGGGTATCCCCTATTTCCTGTATTATGAGTCGGCGCAGTGGTCTTGCCCCATAATCAGGGTCGTAACCTTTTTTTGCAAGGTATTTACGTGCTTCGTTGGTGAGTTTTATTGAGACCCGCTTTTCTGCAAGTTGCTCTTCAAGCTCTTTTATTAATTTATCAACGATCTTCTCTGTTGCCTCGCTATCAAGGGAGCTGAACGAGATGATTCCATCCAGTCTGTTCCTGAATTCAGGGGCAAACAGTTTATTAATAGCAGTCTGATCCTTGCCTTTTTTGTCCGTGACAAAACCGATACTGTTTGTGGTCATTTCTCTGGCACCGGCATTGGTTGTCATGATTATGATAACATTACGAAAATCAGCTTTTCTCCCTGAATTGTCAGTCAAGGTTGAATGATCCATAACCTGAAGCAGGATTGAGAATATGTCCGGGTGTGCTTTCTCAATTTCATCGAGGAGCAGCACCGAATGCGGGTGCTTCCGGATGGCCTCGGTTAACAGTCCACCCTGATCGAAACCGACGTATCCAGGGGGGGACCCGATGAGTCGTGCCACGGCGTGTTTTTCCATATATTCGCTCATATCAAAGCGTTCAAAGTGGATCGTGAGTATTTCGGCGAGCTGTCTTGCAACCTCTGTTTTTCCTACTCCTGTAGGACCTGCAAAGATAAAGCTCCCTGTGGGGGAGTCCGGGTTACCCAGTCCAACCCGTGACCGTTTCACTGCGGTAGTGACCGCTTTTATCGCTTCAGTCTGGCCAAAAACCACAGAGGCAAGATTTGGTGCAAGTTCTTTCAGTTCGCTAATTTCTGAGCTGGAGCCGCTTTTGGCAGGGATTCGGGCAATTTTTGAAACTACCCTTTCCACGTCACTGACTTTCACCATGGATCCTTGTCTCCCTTCAAGCCGGAAAAAGGAACCAACCTCATCCATTACATCTATGGCTTTGTCGGGTAGAAACCGTTCATTGATATATCGGTCAGACAGTTCGGCCATTGCCTTGACCGCATTTTTTGAATATTTGACGTTGTGGTGCTCTTCATATTGGTTCTGCAGCCCTTTGAGGATTAACCCGGTATCTTTTACCGAGGGTTCTTCGATATCTATTTTCTGAAATCTCCGGGAAAGAGCTCGATCTTTTTCTATCTGATTTTTGTATTCTTCATAGGTTGTAGAGCCGATACAACGAAGAATACCAGCCTGTAGAGCGGGTTTAAGTAGATTTGATGCATCCATTGATCCGCCACTTGTTGCACCGGCACCAACAATGGTGTGCATTTCGTCGATAAACAGGATAGCATTTTTCTTTTTTTCAATAGCAGATACCACACCTTTCAGTCGTTTTTCAAAATCACCCCGGTACTTTGTTCCGGCGACAAGGCTGCCCATGTCCAGCAGATGGATGTCTACGTCCCGCAGAAGATCCGGCACAATCGGTTTTTTGCTGTCGGTACGGGCAAGTCCATCTTCGTGGATACGCAGAGCCAATCCTTCGGCCATTGCAGTTTTCCCCACTCCTGGCTCTCCGACCAGGAGTGGATTGTTTTTCTTTCTTCTGCAGAGTACCTGCATAACCCGGTTGAGTTCCATGTTTCGGCCTATGAGCGGGTCAAGTTTTCCTTCAGCTGCATATTCGGCAAGGTTGATGGTGAATTCTTCAAGTATTTTTGCGTCGTTGGTGGCTGGCTGTGCATTTGGATTTTTGGGAGGTGATGAAAGTGGCTCTTTTTGTAATCCCTCAGCCGGTAATTCATGGGAGATGAAATTTATTACCGCCATTTTACCAACACCAACGGATGTAAGAAAATAGACCGCATGGGATTCATCTTCTGACAAAATAGAAACGAGAACATCGCCGCTGTCTACCTGCTGTTTTCCACAACTCTGTACATGGGCCACTGCACGCTGCAGAACACGGTTAAAAGCGATTGTTTGAGCCGGTTCTCCTCTTCCCGTCGCAGATAGTTTTGGAATTTCCATGACAAAAAACTTCTCCAGCCGCTCTTTCAGGACCTCTGTAGAGCCACCGCATTCTGTAATTATATAGCTGGTGAGTTCGTCATGTAACAGCCCGTAGAGCATATGTTCAACCGTCACATACTCATGATTATGATTCTTTGCTTCCCTTATGGCCCTGATGAGGGCTTTTTCCAATGTTTTTCTAAGCATATCTTTTGTCCGTATCCTTATAAAATAGCCATCTAAAGCTTCCGCTAAGCGTAGACTTCGAGTGGCCTTCTTACGAGTTTATCATAAAAGAGAGGGGTGACTCGTCAGGGTTATACTATTTCCATCGAACAACGAAGAGGAAAACCATTTTTCTCAGCCAGCTGATGCACAATGGAAATTTTTGTTTCACTGATTTCCCGAGTGTATACGCCGGCGATACCTCTGCCTTCGTGATGAACATTAAGCATTATTTTTGTTGCGTCAGGTGTTGATTTTTTAAAAACAGTTTCCAGTATGGAAATAACAAATTCCATACTGGTATAATCATCGTTGTGGAGCAGTACTTTGTAGAGTCGTGGCTCTTTTATTTTTACAAGGTCTTCAGTTACAACTGAACCCTGATTATTTTTATTGTCTTCTGTCATGATAGAATAATTTGAAAATATTAACTAAAGTTTCCAGTGTTCAGTTGTCAGTTATCAGTAAAGACGCGCAGGGGTAGAATAATTAATATCGGTTTTGCGCCTAAAATAGCAAATACAATTAAAATACCATTGCCCGCGCAGTTCTTTCTTTACTAATCGATTTAATATCATTTACTAGTAAAAACATTATATTATGCCTTGTAGTATGGGGTTCTGTGGAGTCTCACAAGCTCGCTCTCCTGCAGGATCTAAACCGGACACTGCTGAATATTGAATGGTTATTCTTCATTATATCATGGATGCATTTTTTTGAAAACGGAGAGAGTATCCGCTTCCATGCAGCATGGTGAGAAAGAGTTCCTCCAGAATAAGTGATGGAGGGAGAGGAGAGCCTTTAAGGCGAAATTCTGCCTGAAAAAGGAGCTCCAACCAGTATTTAAGTCCCTTGATACTGTACTTTGATGCTTTGGAAAAATTCATAAACAGTCCATAAGGATGTCCCTTCAGTAAATCGTTCCACTCTCCGGCCTCCAGCAACTGGGGTAGATATGAATTCTGGAATTCATTTGCATTCATATTCTTTCGCCAGACAGGAGTGGTCTGCATCTGCAGGGATTTGAATATAAGGAGTTTTTTGATAAAATTTCTCATAGTGGCAAGAATGGCGAGTCCATGTATTCCCTGCTCCTGTAATCTGATAAGTACAGTCAAAGTTCTTTTAGTCTGTTTTTTGCTGAAAGCATCCGTGAGTTCGAACAGGGCATCTTCCCTGCTGTGACCGACCATTGCCTGAAGATCATCGCAGGTAATGACATTACGTTCAGCGGCATAGAGTGCAAGTTTTTCAGTTTCAACAACAACAGCTACCGGATGGAAACCAACTCGCTCAAAGAACATGTCGACAGCACGTGGCTCAATTTTTTTGTTAAAATCATTGAGGGTTTTCAGCATTACTTCACGCAGGATTTCTTTCTGTTCTTTTTGTGCTGTTACTCCGGCCCCGGAAGCGACAGAGCAGTCTATTACTGTGCAATGTTTTTTAAGGTAGGTAAACAACCGTTGCCGTTTATCTACTGTCTCAGTTGTCAATATGAGTTTGTTTTGGCCCGGTAATCTTTTATCAAAGGTTTCAATGCACTTGTCGACAAGATTTGTCGGGCCGGTGGCCCGAGCGGCAGCTGTCGATTCACTGAGCAGTCTGTCTGCCCAGTCAAGGGAATGGTTTGGTTTTTCAAAACCAAACTTTGCTTTCCATTGGGTTGGAGGCATCTCTGAAAGTGGAGTCGCACCTTCGCAACGGATATCCGCCGCCTGCAGAATCGATTGCAGGTGGCGCTCTGCGACATTTAATCTGCCGACTTCATGGGCTTGCACTGCTTTGTCCCAGATTGTTGAAAGAACAGTTTTTGTATGAAAAATCCTGCTGTCTGATACGCGGTAAATCTGTAATCCCGGGAGCAGACTGAAACTTACAAGTCTGGCCAGAGTTTGGCCAAAATCTTCACGTTCCGCATCAATGGTGTGTACTGCACCGGTTGTTTTTTGCAGAAGGGCTTTCTGCAACTGATCAGCCGCTTGATTACAGAGATATCGTTCACCAAAGAGGAGATATACCTGAGTATCTGGATTGATCTCTCCTTTTTGCAACCGGTTCAGCAATTCTTTACGTTTAATTTGTACCATGCGGAATCGTCAGTTTGTGTATACCATTTTATGCAGAATGGCGGGGAGAGATCCAGGCTGCAGATATTCTCCTCCCTGGTGTTGAGAAAAAATAGCAGTAGTTTTTTCAGAAATATCATCCCAGGTAAGGTCCTGCCCACCAGTAGCAACTATCTCAAAGAGTGCAATGTTGTATGGGTTGTTTATTGATGCTTTTCCTGTCCCGGTAGTCGCCAGAATATCAACCCGGTTTCGAAAGAGTCTGTTCAGCTTCCTGTATACTTTGATGCCGCCACAAGAACCTATACTGAGAAAACGTTGTTTTTCCCAAATTTTGGTAGAATTAAGAGTTTTTGTTTTCTCGAGAGCCTCAAAAGGAGCAATCAGCTGTTCATATCGCCAGTAACTATGACCCCGCTGAGCAAACATTTCATGGCCGGATCTCAGAAACTGGGCAATGAGTTCCTTTTGTATACCTTCGTCCTGGTAGATAAAAACTGAATGTTTGATCTCTGTTCCGTTCAGTCTTTTTTGCCAGTCGATCACTATAGGCATTTTTGCTGATATGCCAAAGAGTAAACTGAGGTTATTTTTCGACTGTTGTCTTAAAACTGCTGCCAGTGCTGTTAATTCTTTTTTTTGTTCAGGGTCTAATTCAGCAAGTTTGTAGTCTTTTGATAGTGACGGATGATATCCGTTTTTGATAAGTGCTCGACAATATGAAAAAAATGAACCTATGCCATCGTCGTCACGCTGGAAAACAGAGAGGCTTTGCAGAACATTGTCTTTTAACCATTCCGCAAACCGGGTTTGTCTGAACGTGCCAATACTTATCTCGCCTTTCTCCTGTATCATGGTTGATATTTTTCTTTTATCTGAAGAGGAGAGGAGTTTTTTATGCTGCTCGATGTAGTGCTGCAGTATTACACGAAGTTGAGAAGAAAGTGTAGAATCGTCTGTATTGATGGCACCGAGCATTATGTCGATCAGATGAGAACGTACTTCCGGGTCGATTAATTGTAACAGTTTGATAAAAGTTGCAGAAAAAAGAATAAGGCTGTCCTGATCCTCAAAAGCCGAGTGGGCAACCAGGTTAATCAGTATTTTTTGTTTATCGAGATCTTTTGGTAAAAAATGGGTCAGCTTTCCTTTCTGGGCCAGGTTGGTGATAAAATTTGAAGAATAACTGTTGCCGGGATCGGTACTGCGTAGAAAACTGATCAGGTCGTTTTCGAAAAAAGTTCCCATTCGCTGCTGCAGTACAGGGACAAGTATGTCCCTGAAAGAAGAGTCGTACAAGTCGTTTCCCCGGGCCAGGAGAATATAAATATTACTGCCTGTAAGTTTCTGAGCTGTCTCTTTGCGCGCTTGTTCTGTCGTGAGGTGCAGGATCTTTATGGTTGTATCTTTATCTTTCATTGCTATAGCTTTGTCTATTTTCTTTCGATACATACGCTGAGATTTTTTGTTCAGTTGTGTGAAAAGGGATAGAAGCTGGGGGAAAGAGAGTCGTTTTAATCTATAATTTCCTATTTCACGTCCGAAGTCATCGGTGACATCGTGCAGGTTATTGATTTGCCAGATGAGTTTGTCAGATGCATCGACATACGCTGTAAGCAGCGTCGCTTTTTTCCCTTTTGAGAGGGTTAAAAAGGAGTGTTGTTGCTCTTCCTCAGGGAGTATGAGAAAGTTGATGAGCCAGGAGAGGGCGGAGTTCGGAGTGATTTCTGGATCAAGAAACAGGGATCGACTGGTCCAGCTGTTTCCGAAAGAGAGTTTATGTATTTCCCGTAATCCTATTAGGGCTGTTGATTCATTGATCCCTGTTATCATGCAGAATCGTTCTGCAGCCCAGTTCTGGGGGTTGGTCAGGGTGGTGAGAATGTTAAGACCCTCTGCTATTCCGGAGTAGGAAATTTTGTTAATTTTAAAAAGTGCTTTTGCTGCCCATTTTCCAGCTTCTCCAAGTTGTTCAACCTTATCGATTAGAGGAAAAAGGAGGGGAGCTGAGGGTATGGAAATCTCTTTCAGGCTGCCAAGAACATTGCCTGTTACAAAAGGTGCAGTCTGGAGTCTTTTAAGAAACTGCCAGGCCAGAGCAGTGGTGACCCCCGGCTGTGCGCAGAAATATCCAAGCAGGGTGGCGGCTTCATAACGAATTTCCACCTTCTGTAGTTTTAATACAGTAGATTGAATTTCGGATGTGAGAATGTTTGGAATGGCACAAAATTCTCTGAAAACCACGAGGTTGGTATATGGAAGAGAGCGGATAATTTGCTCCCATTTTTCCTGCGTGGCTGTATCACCCTCAGCGATCGTGCTGTAGAGTTCTACCGCCTTGTCGTATGGAGCATCCTCTATTGAACAGTGGGCAGTAGTATCATTTGTTATTATCAGAAAGAATAGTATCAGGACGGAGAACACATGTGCACGCAAGAGTGTCGAATGATTTTTGAGAGGATTGGGTTTTTCGGTCACGGGTATATCCAGCTTCGGTCTGCTGAGAGTACTATTAACAATTTTCCCAAGAATACATACTTTTCAACGATCTTCCAACCTTTCTATGATAAAATACGTGTTGCCATTGACTCCCTTCCTGTTGCTTGTTAACGAGGTTGTCAAAATGTGGCAAGGAAAAAGGAGTATCCAGTATTGGGAATACCAATTGACAAGCAGGAAGTTCTGATGCATTACAGGAGAGGTTATTTGTTTGAAAACTCTCTTTAAGTAGAGGAGGACGTGATATTAACCTCGTAGCTAAAAAGACAAATTATCTCAGTGGAGTAAGTTTTTCTTAGTTTTGTGAGGGTATTTAATTGAGCGACAGGATTTTATGAGCAAGGTTTTAAGAGTGAAGAGTGATAATTATGAAACTACCGAAGAGAAATGAACTCTGCTGGTGTAACAGTGGGAAAAAATATAAGAAATGCCATTTGCGTTCGGACGAAAACGGAGAGACAGCCCCTCCGGGTGTTATGGAAGGATTGGTTCGAAAACGTACTGTTACTGCGGGGATCATAGGCCCACCACGGCTGGTTCCTGATGATATAATTTACCCTGAGTATGCCAAAACAGGGATAGTTGGCGACCGCAGGATGTCCTGCAGGAAAAAAACTGAAGACGAAATCAATCGGATGCGAAGAGCCGGAAGGGTGGCAAGGCAGGTGCTGGATAGTGTACTTGCAGCTGTTCAGCCGGATATCACCACTGACGCGCTTGACGAAATTGCCCATCTTGCAACCATATCTTATGGAGCATATCCGAGTCCTCTGAATTATATTGGATTTCCTAAATCAATCTGTACCTCTGTTAATGAAGTGGTGGTACATGGTATTCCTGACAGTAGGAGATTGCAGAGAGGTGACATTGTTAACTGCGATGTGACTGTTTACGTTGATGGTATGCATGGTGATTGTTCTGAAACTGTTCTGGTCGGAGAGGTGAGCAGGGAGGCTCATTCTCTGGTTCAGGTTACCTGGGAATGTCTGATGAAGGGCATCGATATTGTCCGTCCAGGTCAGCGACTCAATGAGATAGGGAGGGTTATTGAAAGTTATGCAGGTAAACATGGCTACAGTGTTGTCCGCCAGTTTACCGGCCATGGCATTGGTGGAACATTCCATATGGATCCTTATGTAGCTCATTTTTATGAGCCGGCGAATAAGACAGTCATGGAAGAGGGAATGACTTTCACCATAGAACCCATGATCAATTGCGGGAGTCCTGACAGCGTTATCTGGCCTGATAAATGGACGGCTGTTACAGTGGATCTTGCCCTGAGCGCCCAGTTTGAACATACTGTCCTTGTGACCGGGAGTGGAGTTGAAATTCTTACTGGCGGACGGGATCCCTGGTTTTTACGTGGTTAAGATGTATTTCTTGCACCAGGAACCTGCCGAAATAGAGGGCAGGAAAAATAATAATATCGAATGTCCAACAAGGAATGTCGAATTACGAAGGACAAACAACAGACGACTTTCACATGACCAAATTGAGAGTGTTTTGCCTGCAACAGTCATTTTCATACTTCGACATTATTTTCGTGCCAGCCGGGCCCCCAGTCTGATTGCTTCGATCATTGACTGCGGGTTGGCACGACCGTCTCCTGCTCTATCGAAGGCTGTTCCATGGTCAACTGAAGTTCGGATAATGGGAAGGCCGATGGTCACGTTGACCCCTGCCATCTGGCTCCAGGTATCGGTTGTGTTATCAAATTGAAAACCAACCAGTTTGGCTGGAATATGGCCTTGATCATGATACATGACCACTACCACATCATACATGCCACCTCTCATCTTGGAAAAAACGGTGTCTGCCGGCATTGGTCCTTCAGCCAATATACCCGAGGCCCGGGCAGCTGCGACAGCTGGATATATTTCTTTCTCGTCCTCGTCGCCGAATAAGCCACCTTCCCCACAATGGGGGTTTAATCCGGCAACAGCTATGCGGGGTTTTTTTATGTTAAGTTTTTTGAGTGTAACATCAGTTAGTTGGATCACTTTTAAAACCCGCTCTGTTTTAACTCGGTCGCATGCCTGCCGCAGGGAGACATGGGTAGAAACATGGGTTACTCTAAAATTTTCATCAGTCAGCATCATGGCGAAATCGATCGTTCCTGTTTTGTCGCCGTAGATCTCTGTGTGGCCTGCGTAATGGAATCCACCTGCGTTGATGGCAGCCTTGCTGATTGGGCCGGTGACGGTGCCATCGATTTTTTTATCCATGGCCAACCTGATTGCCATGTCGATGTATTCAAAAGAGGCTTTTCCCTGGGCTGCAGTAACTGTTTTGTGTCTTAACTCAGTCAAAGGCATGTTGCCCAGGTCCAGCACGTCCAGGGTGCCGGGGGTAAACCGGCTGTCGGTGACTTCCCTGCAGTTATTGATATCCAGCCCCAGGTTACAGAATGATACTGCGTTGGCCATGATTGCCGCGTCGCCGATAAGGAAGGGACGGCAGATGGTGTAGATGTCCGGAGTATTGAGAGCACTGGCGCAGATTTCAGGACCAATGCCGCCTGGATCGCCCATGGTGATGCCCAGTATGGGTCGTTG
>JAOZLO010000441.1:2215-3335 GCA_029934775.1 Desulfocapsaceae bacterium | reverse complement strand
CTGAAAATATTATCTGTTCTGATATTCGAGAAGAACCTCTCAAGGATATGGAGGAAAAATACGGAATTACCACCACCACAAGTAATATCGAGGTTGTAAAGGAATCAGAAATCGTTATTTATGCAACCAAACCACAGATTTTGGCGAAAGTTTTTAAAGAAACGACAGATTTTCTTGATAAATCAAAGCTTGTGATTTCAATTGCAGCAGGCGTGCCCTTAGCGGCTATAGCCTCCGGTTTGAAGAAGGAGTTGCGTCTTATTAGAGTAATGCCCAATATTTGTGCTTTTGTGAAGGAGAGTGCTACTGCAATTGCCGCAGGCGAATATGTTATTAATGGAGACATTGAGATTGCAAAGGCGATATTTGACTCTGTTGGTATCAGTGTTTTTATAGAAGAAAATGTACTTATGGATGCTTTTACAGGTTTGAGTGGCAGTGGACCTGCCTATGTCTTCCTGATAATCGATGCCATGGCTGATGCTGGAGTGAAAATGGGGCTTTCCAGAAGAGATTCGCTGTTACTTTCGGCGCAGACCGTTATGGGTTCAGCAAAACTGCTTCTTGAGACAAATGAACACCCGGGGCAACTTAAAGATCGGGTTACCTCACCGGGAGGGACATCGATTGCCGGTATTCATACCCTGGAGCAGGGGGGACTTCGAACAACGATCATGGATGCGATCGAAACGGCAACTAATCGATCAAGTGAGCTCGGGCAGATAATGATCAAAAATTTTGTTAACAACAAATAATTACCGGGAATGTGAAAAATTCCAGCTTGAGGGGTTGATATGATATTAAAATATTTGAAGATTGCGATTTCTGTTTTATCTTGTTCCACCCTGTTTTTTACTGGAAATGCTGCCGGTTCAAAGAAAGATCAGCTTCGTTTTGCACTTTTGCCAATTCCAAGCGTTTTGCCGATATATGTAGCCGAGAAAAATGGTTATTTTAAAGAGCTGGGGTTGACGGTCGAAACTCTACCAGTGGGCAGTGCTTTAGAGCGAGACCAGTTGATGCAGGCTGGTCGGATAGACGGTATGATCAATGAGATCTCCGGAACAGCCATTTTTAACAGGGATAAGATCCAGGTGAAAATAGTAAAGATAGCTCGGTC
>JAOZLO010000441.1:0-2115 GCA_029934775.1 Desulfocapsaceae bacterium | reverse complement strand
TAAGTGCCAGTGTGGTCAGTTTTTCCACCGCGACCCTGGCTGCTAAACCGGAGGCGGTAAAACAGTTTATGCTAGCCTGGGATAGAGCGGTTGTAGACCTTAATGCGGATCCGGGGCAGTATAAGGGGCTGATGCTGGAGAAAATGAGAGTTCCCAAGAATGTCCAGGATAGTTTTGTCATTCCACCTTATCCCAGAAATGTTGTCCCCGGTAGACAACAGTGGGATGATGTCATGTCCTGGATGCTGGAGAGAAATCTTCTTTCCGTTCCTCTTGCTTATGAAGATTCCGTGACTGTTGATTTTTTGCCGCAATAGGGTCTGCTCAACCCGTATTTCTTGCGAGTTGAGGCGGCTGTATATGTGAGAAGGGGGGCAATTGGAGAACAGAATGTTCATGAGAAAAATGCTGGCAGATGATTGATATTCAGGAGTTGTTTTTTCATTATGGCAATGGGGTCGACCTGTTTCGTAATTTTTCACTCCAGGTGAATCGTGGTGAAGCGTGGACCATGATCGGTCCGTCGGGTTGTGGTAAGAGTACTCTGCTGTTGATCATTGCCGGTTTGAAAAGACCGACGGCCGGAAAAGTTTCAGTAGGCGGACAGCATATTACCAGGGCCAGACCATCAACCGGCCTGGTGCTGCAGGACCACGGTCTCCTTCCATGGGCAACCATAGAGAAAAACAGTCGTCTCGGTCTTGAGGTGAGGAAATTTTATGGACCTGACGGTAAGCACAGTCCCGCCGATTTGAAGTTTGACAAGGACGATGATGACCAGAGGGTTAATTACTGGCTCAATTGGCTTGGTATAGATAACCTGAAAACAATGTATCCCTCACAACTTTCAAGAGGGCAGCGTCAGCGTGCAGCAATTGCCAGAACTCTCGTTCTTCAACCTGATCTTCTCCTGATGGATGAACCTTTCTCGGCGCTCGATGCGCCTATCAGGGAGGAATTACAGAAGGTAATGAACAATTTTCACCTGGAGTCGGGTTTAACTTCTCTGACAGTGACCCATGACATTGAAGAAGCTGTTGTACTCGGTGAAAAAATACTCATATTGAATGATCGGTGTAATAGTAAACCGATGATATTGGAGAACCACTTTTTTGGAAAGAGTGAGAAGCGAAACAGCTCCGAATTCAATGATCGCTGCAGGGCACTGAAAAGTATTCTTATGAATGGGAGGAGTGGGCCTGAATGAAAAAGAAGGCGACGTTGTTGAGTACTCTTGCCGGTGTCTGTATGTTGTTTGGCCTGTGGCAGTTGCTGGCTCTTTTAATACATCGTCCAATACTGCCATCTCCGATTGAGGTGGTGCCCCTTTTTCTAAAAAACATTGCAGGTGAGCTTGGGCTCCATTTTCTCGCATCTGCGGCACGTGTTCTCTCTGCAATAGCTCTTGCGACTCTTCTGGCAGCACCCCTGGGACTAGCTTTGGGCCAAATGCCCAAACTTGACAGAGTGGTTGGACCGTTAGTTGCAATTATCTACCCGATCCCTAAAATCATTTTTCTACCGGTAATCTACGTATTGATGGGGATCAGTGATCTGTCAAAGATTATCTTGATAGCGACAATTATTTTTTTCCAGATCCTGGTGGTGGTGCGTGATGAAGCTGCCGGTCTTAAACAGGAGTTGATTCTTTCGGTAAAATCCCTGGGTGCGGGACGCCGTGCCCTTTTCAGGTTTGTTTATATTCCAGCGTCCATTCCTGCTATACTCACGGCTTTGCGGGTCTCAGTGGGCACTGCGGTAGCTGTACTTTTTATTGCAGAGCAGTCGCTGACCAGTTACGGGCTGGGGTACTATATTGTGATCGAAACATATCAGGTTCTGCTTTACCCGGAGATGTACACGGGGATTATGGGAATGGGAATGTTAGGTGTATTGCTCTATCTGGGGATTTATTCTATAGAGAGGAAACTCAGTAAACATATGTTTGTCGAGTAACCACTAACTGAATCAGTTGTTGTATTGACTATGCAAAAACAATTTCAAACAAAATGTATGTTATGGTTGCAGGCGGCACGTCCCAAGACTCTTCCTGCAGCTGTAGCACCTGTCGCGGTGGGTTCTGCTGTTGCCTTTGGGGCGGGTAAATTTGTCTTG
>JAOZLO010000062.1 GCA_029934775.1 Desulfocapsaceae bacterium | reverse complement strand
GCATTAGGCCTTACCCAGCAGGTTGCCATAGAAGAACGATACACTTACTCCCTGGTATATCTGCTGAATCGGATAAAAATACTGCTTGGTGGAAGAATAGCTGAAAAAATTGTCTTTAACCATCTTTCCACAGGAGCTTCTAATGATATTGCCGCTGCCACTGATTTTGCCGGCAGACTGGTCTGTGAATGGGGAATGAGCAGCGTCATAGGTTCCACCGTATACCGACGCCAGCACGATGGATTCCTTGGAAATACTGAAATACGAAGTCAATACAGTGAAGAAACCGCCCGGGAGATCGACCTTGAGGTTCGAAAGATAATCAATACCTGCTATGCGGAAACCGAGCAACTGCTCCGCAGTCATAATAGACTCATTCATGAACTTGCTGAAATACTCCTTATAAACGAAACAATAGATGCGGAAGAAATTGATATTGTCATGCAATGTTATGCAAAAAGTAAAGAAGAGGAAAACATCCCGGAAGACCAGGACATTCCCTGTGAACTCAAAAAGGATACAGAAAAAACAGAGGAGACACACGTATGAAAAGTTTTGGAAAAACAGCAATGATGGTTTTAATCACCCTGTGGATGGTGAGCTCTGCACCCCCGGTTACTGCCATGGACCCCGAGGATGCACCTGAGAGTGTGACCCTTGATTACCTTGAGGAGCTTTATGAAAGTGTGGAATTTGATCATATGACACATGCGGAAATGTTTAGCTGCGCTGACTGTCATCACCACACAACCGGTGACAGCGCGACCGACGACTCCTGTATCAGATGCCATGCCAGCCCTGAAACAGCCGATGATGTATCATGTTCCGGATGTCATGAGGAAAAACAATCGGGAAAAGCCCGTACCAGTGATGGCAGTAACAACATATATCATATTGATAAGCCCAGTTTAAAAGGCGCTCTGCACCTGCAATGTATGGGATGCCATCAGGCCGAGAGCGGTCCTGTCGAGTGCCTTGACTGCCACAGCTTCACTGCCGCCGGTGAAGAACGCTTCAAAATAAAAAATTAATCGGCAATTGCTTATGTCACGGAATTATAAAAGGAGACGATAATGCCAGATAAAATAACCCGAAGATCAATTCTCAAGGGAGGTGTAGCCGGGTCAATCGCATCCCTGCTGTTTCGCCCCAAATCCAGCAAAGCGCATCAGATAAAAGCATATCAGAACTCCATGGGAGTGCTGGTGGATCTGACCCGCTGCGTCGGCTGCAGAAGCTGCGAGGCAGCCTGTAATGCTGAGCAGAACATGCCGGAACCAGCCAAACCATTTACGGATATGTCTGTCTTTGATGAAGGGGCACATGGTCACAAAAGGCGTACAGATGAAACCACCTTGACCGTGGTCAACAAGTATGATGTCCCAGGCCTGGATCATCCGCTGTTTCGAAAGATTCAATGCAACCACTGCCAGGAACCAGCCTGCCTCACATCCTGTTTCGTTGCGGCCTATACTAAAACACCCGAGGGGGCAGTTATCTACAATGCGGATGTATGCGTAGGCTGCAGGACATGCATGATTGCCTGCCCTTTTTATATCCCCACATTCAAATATTCAAGTGCATTCGATCCGAAAATCGTAAAATGCATCTTCTGCTACGACACAAGACTGAAATATGGCCAACCTCCCGCCTGTGTAGAGGCGTGCCCCCAGGAAGCTCTGACCTTCGGCAAACGCAAAGATCTGCTTAAAATAGGTCGGCGGAGAATAGTAGACAATAAAGACAAATACGAAGACCACATTTATGGCGAATTTGAGGCTGGAGGAACATCATGGCTGTACCTGTCCAGTGTACCTTTCGAGAAAGTCGGATTCGATATGACACTCCCCCATCAGCCAATACTAGATTCCGTAAAAAATTTTCTGGGTATGGTACCAATGGTGCTGACCATCTGGCCGGCACTCTTTACAGGTTTCCACCTGCTGGCAACCCGTAAAGAACCACATGCAAAAGATGAAAATACTACCAAGCAGGAGGTGGGAGAATGAAATTATTTACTTCCCGGGATCAACAGTTACCCGTTACAGGATCGACCAAAAAAGATGGTACTCTATGGAGCCTGAAAGAGCGGTTGTTCCTCGGCCTCAGCTTTGACGGATATAAGCAGCAGATGCTGCGGAACCCTGTTAACTGGTTCCTCTTTGCTATTCTGGTTGTAGGTTTACCGTTGCTCCTTCAACGCTACGGCTTCGGTCTCGGTTCAGTAACCCACGGTTCCAATGATTACCCATGGGGGCTTGTCCTTGGTTTCGGCCTGTTTGCCATGGTACCCCTGTCTGCCTCCGGATTTCTCCTCGGTACCACTGTATGTCTCTTTGGCAGAAAAGACTTTCATCCCATTGAACGACTGGCCCTGTTAAACGGCCTGCTCGGTTATTTCTTTGCTGTTATCTATCTCGAGGTGGATCTTGGTATGCCGTGGAGGCTGCCCTATCCCATGGTGGTGTCTTTTGGCACCGGAGCTGTGCTTTTTCTTGTAGCCTGGCATGTTGCCACCTACCTCTCCGTCCAGATTGCCGAAGTCCTGCCGGCTCTCTTCGAGTGGCTCGACAAACCTGAATGGACATATTATATCAAGCGAGTCACTCTGGGGTTGACTGTTGCCGGCATCATCCTTTCCACTCTGCATCAGGGAGCACTCGGCGCTCTCTTCACCTATGCACCCGCCAAGATACATCCTCTCTGGATATCCACAGAATTCCAATGGATCCACTTTCTCTGCTCGGCTATTTTTGCCGGCCTGGCCATGGTCATCGTCAGTTCAACATTGATTATTAAATTCCTGCACTGGCGCTGCGGAAAAGCCTTCAGAGAAAACCTTGATTACATGACAATTGGACTGGCTAAAGGGGCCTCCTATGCAATGATCACATACCTGGTCATCAAGCTGGTGGCAATAGCCCATGACAGAAACTGGGAATATCTCCTTACCGGCTGGGGACTCTACTATCTTCTGGAAATAGGTATCGCCGTAGTTCTGCCCATGATAATGTTTGCCAAAGGGGCCCGTGACGGCTGGGTTGGATTGATCAGAGTTGGCGCTTTTATCACGGTTATCGGAATAGTCTGGAATCGGCTGAACACCTCTCTCGTCTGTTTCAACTGGCAGATGTACCAGGAGATACCACACTGGAAAGAGGTCTGGCTGACGGTAACTCTCTACGCTTTCTACTTTATTACCTACCGATTTATAGTCTATAGGCTGCCGATTGTCTTCGATTGGAAGGAATCTGAGAAATAGAGAATTATGCTCCGCAACCAGGAGGCTGTCCGAGAATAAACAGGATGAGGTCATGAAAAAAGACGGTACTACTCCAACTATTTTTGCACGGCTGTCCCTGAAAAAACTTATTCAGACTGCTCTGCTGTCAGCAGTATTCATACTGCTGACAGTTGCCACTCTGGCTGTTCGGGAATGGTATGTTCACGTCCACAGTGCAAGGCTCCTTGAAGAGAGCAGAGTTATCAGAGCCCACTCCGGAGAGTTCAGTGAATATATCATAGAGCAGCTTCTCTCCAGTCAGATCATTAATGTAGAAGAAATTGAACACGAGGCTTCCATAATAGGAGAAAAGGGATCTGATCTTGCCGGCCAGGCTCTGGTGCCGGAAGAGTTTAAGCTGCTGCTGATCAGCCGCAGTGACATGACAAAACTGATGGCCCGGATACGTCTGCTTTCAACACAACCTGATGGAAAAGAAAAACATCTGGTCATCTACCGAATGCTGCGCGATATCAACAGCAGGATCGAAAAATTTGATGAGGGATTCGACAGATACGTACAACAGCAGTGGCAGGCCATCCAGAACCTGCTTCGAGGTTTCCTGGCAGTAGCAACGATGTTTTTGACAATGTTACTTTTTTTACTGCATGTCTACGTAACACGACCTTTTTTTGGTCTGATCAACGATATCCGGGAAGCTCTCGGAAAAAAAGCCAGGAAGAATGAGACTGTTGACTCAATCCTGGCCATAACTGATCTTGGTCAGCAGGTTCGCAGCGAACTTTCTGCCGGCACAGTGTATAAAAATATCCTCCAGACTATACCGGATCCTGATCAAGATACAGACAATCAGTATCAACCGGAAGGAGCGATTTGGAAAATTGCAGCTCCACTGCTGCGGCAGCATCCTCACTACAGACTGGTAGCAACATCTTTCTCCAGTGACGATTCAACATATAAAAATCTACCGGATTACCTGCGTGAGGAAGTTCAGAGTCGAGGAGTTGTTATCTTCCGTGAGACAGACGATCTCACTTTCTCACGGCTAAGGAAGATTTTTCCCTGTTCCGGAGAAATACACGCAGGAATATGTTTTGCCATATCTTCCAGTTCCGGCCTTTCCGGAATAATCACCATCCTCAGTGATAATCCTGAATCTTTTTCCGACCAGGAAGTGGCAGCGCTCAGCACTCTTTTGAGATTTCTGGAATATATCAATTCACATAGTGACGTAGAAAGCAGCAGCGAAACTGGATTCAATATGGAGGAGCTGCGAATAATGAGTCTCTCCCTGTTAAATGAGCTTCCACCTCATCGGGGTTGCCACAATATCATGAATTATGCCAACGGGATCATCAACTGTGCCCAGATTATCAGAGATCAGGATGTCTCCCCCGACCTGCAGGAGGGCGAAAATCAAAAGTTGATGACAGATCTCTGGGAAAGCGGCCAGAAAATTGCTGCTACGGTTAACCGCCTCAGGTCTCTGCAACAACTGTATTCCAACCCTGTTGCTTCTGTTGAAGAGGCAATCACATTACTGATTTCCTGGCTTGAACTGCAGTTTCCTGAAATCTCCCAAATTCTTGAGAAAGAAACTATCCCCCTGCTTCCGCCAGTCCAAATTCCAGGAAGAGACCTTTTCCTGGCCATGGCCTTACAGGCAGAACAGGTTATCCCCGAACCCGGTCGTGATTACAGCACCTGCATATTCAGCAGACTGCACATTGCCGTTTTGGTACAATCTGAAGAAGAAGTAATCATCGAAATGATTTTGCAGCCAAAACCGGGAGAATTATCCGGCACCGTCCAAGATACTGCAACACATATGCGCCGTCTAATCTGTAACGAGCTCTTAAGCCGCTACAGAAGTGATCACGAAGTCTCCAGAACAGATGATCAAAGCCTCATTTATCGTTTTGTCCTCAGGTAGGCCTCTTGTTTTCTCTGCCTATCCAGAACGCTATACAACAGTAATGCACAAGTGTTGCATGGTGACCACCCCTTGCTGCAACACTTGTGATCGAATCAAGGGGTTCCTCCTCCCTCTAAACACTTCTGAAAACATATCTTCTTGCATAATATCAATATATTAAACGATATTTTCAGTTCTGGCACGCAGACTGCAATAAGAAAGGCAAACGAAGATCAACAAATCAAATCGATTAACACACATAAAAGGAGAACATTATGAAAACCCCGACAATCACAAACGAAAACACTACTGTTGACGTAACTGAAGAAGTAATGAGTTTCAGCCTTAAAGTTGGTGCAGTGCTGAGTGCACTGGTTGGGATCTGGGGAGTGACCTGTCTGCTTTCCGGACTGATAAATGCCGGACCTCTGGGAATGTTAAAAGGTTACATTTCTGCAGTCACAGGTCTCTAACATAAAGACAAAATTCATTTCTCATTAACACCATAAAAGGAGAACAGCATGAACAGTAAAAGTATGAAAACAGCGGGAATAGTAATTGGCGGTACAGGAGTTCTGTTTGGTATATGGGCCGTCGCTGCTGTGATAGGTGGGCTCAATCAGGTCAACTGGCAGGTCACCGAGCTGGCAAGACAATACCTGGTCGCCAGCGGCATGGTCAGACCCATTCACACCCTGGTTGATTTTTACACCCACATCAAAGGAATTGAATATATCATCTGTGTTGCCTTCTTTGTCGCATTCCCCGTATTCTTCCAATATGTCAATAAGCAGAAGACACCTGTCAGAATGACAAGCACTCATTGACAGGCGACCTCCTCAACATTATACGAAAAAACTCCGTTTTATACGGAGTTTTTTTTGTCTAGCGTTCAGGCTCAGTACATCAGGTCCGGTAAAAAAAGAACAATCTGTGGGAAAATTGCAAGAATAGCTGTGCCGGCAAGGACAGCTAACATAAATGGCGCAATGCCTTTGAAAATAGACTCGAGTGGTATCCCTCCTCCCGGCAATCTTCGTGCCACGCCATACACTACGTACACATTTATACCAACCGGCGGAGTGATAACTCCCATCTCGGTTACCATCACAATAATAATACCAAACCAGATAGGATCATATCCCAAACCGAGCACCAGTGGGAAAAATATGGGAACTGTCAGCATCACCAGAGCCAGAGAATCCATAAAGCATCCACCTAGAAAATAGACCAGTACCACCATTCCAAGAATCAGCAGAGGCGGCAGATCAAAACCTCCGATTATGGAAGCGATGTCGTATGGTATCCTGGTAACCGCAAGAAATTTTCCAAATATTGTTGCACCGGCAACAAGCATCATTACCATACAGGAGGTCTTGAGAGTTTCATACAGCGCATCAACAAATCCTTCCCAGTTGATTTGACCGCGAAGAATAGATACCGCAAGCACGCCCATCACTCCGACAGCAGCAGCTTCAGTCGGAGTAAACAGACCAAAAACCAGCCCTCCCATAACCAGGCCAAAAACTGCAAGTGTTTCCCCCATGCCGGTAAGAGAGCCCATCCTTTCTTTCCAGGAAAATTTTTCTCCTCTTGGCCCCTGTTGCGGTACGAAGTGACACCAGATCACAATTGTGATGATAAACAGCGTTGTCACCAGAAGAGCCGGCAAAATCCCTGCCACAAACAATTTACCTATGGATTGCTCTGTAAGAATTCCATATACAATCAGAACAACGCTCGGGGGCATGATCATGCCCAGGCCACCACCGGATGCTACCGAACCTGCGGCAAGCTCATCCCCATACTGAAATTTTTTCATCTCAGGCAGTCCAACTGTTGCCATTGTCGCAGCTGTTGCGGCACTGGACCCGCAGACAGCCCCGAAAGCCGTACACGCAGAAACTGTGGCAATCGCCAATCCACCCTTCCTGTGCCCTAAGAACTTATACGCCGCTTCATAAAGTCTATGGCTTATGCCGGAATTAAATGCAAGCTGGCCCATTAAAATAAAAAGAGGAATTGTAGTCAGCCCATAAGAGGAAAAAACGTCATAAAAATCTTTTGCCAGCAGGTTCAGGCCTCCCTGTAATGATGCCATAACAGTAAAACCGAGAAAACCAACAGAGGCCATGACATAGGCCACCGGCATTCGAGTCATGAAAACCCCTATCATCAATACAATTCCGATGACACCGATTAATGTGGAGCTCATCTTTTTCTCATATTTGAAAGAGTTTTCAAAATAGTCATGACAATTGTCATTGTAAGTATGGCAAAACAACAACCCAGTATAAAGATAACCGCATATTCAGGAAGTTGAAGGTTCATAGACAGTTCCCCCGAAGCCTTCACCTTAATGCTGTACTCAAACATTTTCCAGGTAACCAGGCTGAAGAGAATGAAACTGAGAATTTCCGTGCACAACTTGATGATATCCCTAATTTTTCCAGAGAATTTCTGGACAACAAGCTCAACTCCTATATGACCTTCCTCAGCATGTGTAAAGGGCAATGAACATGCAATGGCAATAACTCCCATAAAACTGACCAATTCTACAGAACCAAATATGGGATGCTTAAAGAGCCTTCCAATTACATCCAGACATGTCAGTATCGCCATACCAAATAGAAATACGGCACCAGCAGCCTTAAGTTTATTCAATACAAAAAACATACACTTATTTTTTGATTCCATTAATTAACCTTAAACCAAACAGAGAAATTATCCGAAATCACATGTCTGCTTTGAGTGAATCCCGGATAATCTGTATGACTGCTGCACCATCGATATTTTTCTTATTTAACTCCTCGGCATAGTTGTCGATTACAGGTGCAACAGCTTTTTTCCATCGCTCAACTTCCTTGGGATCAAGACCAGCTATCTGATTTCCCTGTTCCATGAAAAAACGAAGTCCGGCCAGATCGCTGCTATCCCATGCTTCTCCATGCTTTACAGACCATTCTCTATTGATTGCCTCGATAATGTCCTGGTCTTTTTTCTGCAGGGAAGCCCATTTATCCTTATTCATGGTGATAAAAAAAGTGGTTGTATAGGCTACGGGATAAACACAGACAGCATATCTGGTGACTTCACCCATCTTCCATCCTTTGTTGGATTCAAGAGGATACGCACTTCCATCAACAATGCCTTTCTTCAGACTCTGGTAGGCATCAGACATGCTCATTGCGACCGGCGTTGCACCAAGCGCCTTCACTGCTTCCGCACTCATGCCCGTAGATCTGATCCGAAGTCCTTTTAAATCTTCAAGCTTTGTAATGGCCTTATCACGGGTGTGTATAAAACCAGGTCCATGGGCGTGAAGATACATCAATTTCGTATCGTTAAATTCCTTCGGCTGAAGTTTGTTGTAAAGATCGTTGGCCACACGGGTTGCGACCCTGCCTGAGGTGTATCCAAAAGGAAGATCTACAGCTGCAATCACTGGAAACCTTCCCCGGGTATAGGCAAGCACAGAAAATCCTATATCACTTATTCCATCTGCAACACCATCATACATCTGCTTAGGTTTCAGCAGACTTCCACCGGGATAATACTCAATCTTCACTCGGCCTTCGGTACGTTTTTCAACTTCCCTGCTCCATGATTCAGCAAGTTTACTCTGTATATGAGTTGGTGGAAAAAAGTTAGCATACTTCAGGACAGCAGCCTGTGCATTCGAACTACCTGGAACTATATATAAACAGGATAAAAACACCAGGGTCAGAGCACTGCAAAAAACGATCTTTCTCATATTACACCCTCCATAAATTTAAATTAACTCGATTTTATGGGGGCGGATAATAACAAACACACTCTTCAAGTGCCATCAAAAAAAAATTGTCACCGGCAACTACAATCCAGGGGATTAAAAATGATTTTTACTCCGATTTCCTTTTTTCCATTACCGCCAGGGGGAAACTAAGGGTCAGGCTTGTTCCCACTTCCGGGCTGGACTCAACGTCTATATATCCCTGGTGAGCTTCAACTACCTCCTTCACCAGAGCCAGTCCCAAACCTGAACCGGTTATATGTCGTGTCGCCTTACCCTTTACCCTGAAAAAACGATCGAAAATATGCGGCAGATCTTCTTTATTTATACCAATGCCTGTATCTTTAACAATCAGATTGACAAAGCCGCCAGTAACAGAGGTGCTTATGGTAAGTTCTCCTCCGTCGGGAGTATATTTGACACCATTAGATACAATATTCATTATAGCGGTACGCATGTGATCATAATCGATGTTAAACCACCAATCCTCCTCACATGGTGCATATGTCATTGTAATTTTTTTTCCTTCCGCCTGGGGGGAGGCAATTTCCATAACATCCTGGATAATCTCGGCTCCCCTGACAGGTTCCAGATTAAACACGACCGTCCCACTTTCCAGCTTTGAAAGATTCAGAAGATTATCAATCAGTCCTAAAAGATCTTTCGTTCTGACCGTCATTCGTTTATGCAGCGCGTTACACGAGTTCATTTCCTCGTACTTGCACCCTACCTGAGAGGCATATATCATCTGCTCAATGGATGCCAGCGGTGATTTTAATTCATGGGCAACCATGGCCACAAAATCGGACTTCATTCTATCGATTTCCTTGTGGGCACTGATATCTTCAAACGTTGTAACAGAGCCGATAACCTCACCCAAATCTGAAATAACCGGTGAGCAGTAAGCCCGTAGATATTTACGTGATATTGTACCGGGGGCAAATTCACGGGTCACCACAATTGTTTTTTGAATGGTTTCTGCAACCATATTTACTGCTGTAATATCACGAATTGAAGCTGCTAAGGGCTTGCCGATGACCGGGTCAGTCTGTATCTCGAGGATTTTGATAGCCGCTGGATTATGGTGCACCACTACACTGTCCGTATCTGTTACAATTACAGCTTCCACCATGCAGTTAAAAATTGTTTTGAGCCTGCTCTGTGATTTATCTATGGCTTCAAGGCCGATATTTTTTTCCTTGCGGAGTTGTTCGGTCTCTTCCTGCCTGGAGAGCTTATCTATTGCACGGTCTATAACCACACGGATATAATCAGGCGTAAACGGCTTACCCACAAAATCAAACGCTCCCTGCTTCATCGCGCTCACCGCCTTGGAGACAGTGGCAAAACCTGTAATAACAATGACTTCCACATGGGGCTGATTTTCCTGAATCCACTCCATCACTGCAAAACCATCAATCCCAGGCATCATAAGATCAGTCAGTACAATGTGAAAATCCTGCTCTTTCAACAGTTCCAGGCCACGATTTCCGTCTTCCGCTTTAACTATCTCATAGCCTCTTTTGGAAAGAGCACGTCCTACACCTTCACGAATTACCTTCTCATCATCTATTATAAGTATGCGCACGTTATCCATAATAATCCCGTGTAAACTCCAAATATCTAAGGCGGGCTTTGCCCGCAACCCAAAAGACACATTCTCTCACCACAGAGAGCACAGAGGACACAGAGAAAAATCTCTGTGTCCTCTGTGGTTTAAGTTTTTTTGCTTTTTATTACTCCTGTTTCAGAGGTAAGGTACTAATGCTGGATACCCGCACATTGAAAATATTTTGAAATCTACTTTAACCAACTTTTGATAAGTTCGAGTAGTTCTGCAGGCTCAACAGG
>JAOZLO010000440.1 GCA_029934775.1 Desulfocapsaceae bacterium | reverse complement strand
TCGGCTCTGATGCCCACAAGCCGGAACAGGTAGGACGACATTTCGACCGGATAAAAAAACTTGTTGAAGGACTACAATAAAACGGAAAACCGTCAACAAACACCCTTAAAAGCTGAGACGTTTGTAGCCATTGGAACCGGAATCGTCACCGGGGGCATCGGTGTCTTTACTTCTGAGAACTGGACAACTTTTGTAATGCTGCAAGCAACTTCTATTACTTGTTCAAGAGTTAGGGAACGACTACCTATCTCTACTTCACTCACTGTCTACTCCAGTTATTGCTTAGTTTTTACGATACCATTAAAAAATAATCTGACCATTTTTAATTACAGAGACAACAGGATTATAATCCATACGATAAATCAATTGTTCAAATTCCTTGATGTCCCAGACCTGTAAATCTGCTTTTTTCCCAGGTTCCAAGCTGCCGATTTCAGTTTCTCGGCCAATAGCCATCGCGCCCCCCATGGTAGCTGCGATGAAGGCCTCTTCAAGAGACATTGTATGGTTTCTACATGCGAGCAACATGACAAAACGCATCGATTCGGTCCAGTTTCCAGGATTGAGGTTGGTGCCAAGTGCAAGGGTCATCTTCGCTTCTATCATATCTTTTGCTATAAAAGGTCTTGGGTGAGCTACGGCAAAATCCAGGGCAGGTAAAACCACTCCTACAACTCCACGCTCAGCAAGCTTTAGCATCTCTTCTCGTGAAGTGAAATTGAGATGGTCGGCTGAAATAGCGGGCAGTTCCGCAGCCAGAGTTGAGCCGCCAATCCCAGAATAGGCATCTGTGTGAATTTTAGCACGTAACCCGTGTGCAATCCCGGCTTCGAGGATTTTAAGCGATTCTTCGACGGTATAGTAGCCGTCGTCACAGTAGACATCACAGAATTCAGCAAGTTTTTTTGCTCCCACTTCAGGGATGATCTCAGTTGTCAACTGTGCGATGTAACGCTCTCGTTCGTTGGGATTGTTTCTGTTGATCTCAGGTGGAAAGTCATGGGCACCCAGAAAAGTGCTGACAAGATCAACAGAAGACTCTTTGCTTAAACGCTGATTGACGTGCAGCATCTTTAGCTCATCTTCTCTGTTGATTCCGTAGCCACTCTTACTCTCAACAGTTGTGGTACCGTAGCGCGTCATTCTGCCCAAACGATCCATAGCGCTGGCAAACAGCTCATCTTCAGATGCGGCCCGAGTCATTGCTATGGAGGCGGGAATGCCGGTAGCAAGGCCGGTGGCCTCAATAGCAGCAGTAGACTGCGTCATTTTCATGGCAAACTCTTTGGCCCTGGATTTACCAAATACGAGATGGGTATGACAATCGACAAAACCAGGCGCTAAGATTTTGCCCTCCAGATTGATTGTCTCAGCCTCCGAAACATCTACTTTTGTTTCGACTTTTGCAACTGGGCCGAGTGCGAGTATCTTACCATCCTTTACAGCCAGCGATGCATTGCTGTATCGAACCAGTTTCCCCGCATTATCTGAGACGGCGGTGATGATCTCGGAGCTATTTTTGAAATAGAGGTCCGCTATTGCCTTTTTGGTCATGGTATTCTCCTATTCACCCGACCAACCGATAAGTGCACCTTCAAGGACTTGATCCAAAGAAAAATCGTGTGCCTGGAGATAGTAACTCATGATTTGGGCCATAGCACCCAAAGGCACGGGACCAACCAGTTCGCTTTTTACCACGTTGATGCCATAACGGGCCGCTTCTCTCTTTACAGCCTCCATTACCATCGGGATCGGAGTCTTCTCGTAATGAACAAGATTCATGGATACCTGTACCTGGCCTTCGTCTTCCAGAGCTAAGCCGATACCGCGAACATAACGAAAACCGCCGTTAATATGGCGGACACTTTTGGCTATACGAGTTGCAATATCAAGGTCGGTTGATGCAAGGTTGATGTTGAGTGCAATAAGAGGGAAGCGTGAGCACACCTGAATAGAGCCTGTTTTAGGCACAAAAGTGCATGGCCCTTCGTCTGGAAGATAGAATGGATTTTTTAACTTTTCCTCTAGAGCCTCATATTGTCCTTTGCGTACTTTTGGTAATCCTACCCGGTCTTTTTTTATAGCTGCATCTTCGTAAAAATAGACAGGGATTTCCAGTTCATCACCAATCCATTTACCAAAGTCTCGGGCTATTTGTATAGATTCCTCTTCAGGAATACCACGGACGGGAATAAAGGGTACAACATCTACGGCACCCTGACGAGGGTGTGATCCTGTCTGTTGGCTCATATCAATCAATTCAACCGCGCTGGATACAAGTTTTTTTGTCGATGAAACCATTGCAGCCGGTGCGCCGATGTAGGAGATGACCGAACGGTTGTGGTCAGCATCGGAGGAGTAGTCGAGGAGCATGACTCCTGGTGCATTTTTTACATTGTCGACCACCTTCTCCACAACCTCAAGATCTCGGCCTTCACTTATATTTGGTACGCACATTAATGCCTGCATTTTTTCTGTCCTCTATCAAATTTCACTTTCACTATAATTTTTCTATGGCTTCGATCCTGAGCTCAAGATCTCGAACCTGGCCTTCATCCTTGAGGTAGGGCAGATTAACCCTGACATTTGCGGCGCACCCTTTTAGACCTGCTTGTGCCAGATGCTGGGCACATTCAAGATCAGAAGAGGCGTTGGTATTGTATTTTTTCACCAATTTTTCACAGAGTTCATTAACCTCGAGGCACATTGCCGCATTTTTAAGCGGAACTTCTGCACACAACGTCATGCCATTTTTGATAGCCTGGCTTCTGGCAGTTTTTTCTTCATCTGTTTCTTTGGGCAATCCAAAAGCGTCACTGACCAGTGCAAAAGCATCAGAATCCTTGTTGCTGCCAGCAAGAAGATCAGTTGAGAGCTTTTCTGCCTGCCTGGCGATGGCCTCGTAGTGGTCGGAGGGTTCCAAGTCTTTTTTTCCCATGGAAAGGCGAGCGACCATACCTGCCAGCCCTGCTGCCATAGCCCCGGCAATGCTTGATGCACTGCCACCGCCAGTACTGTTATCCTGGCTGTCCAATACTTTTAAAAAGGCATTTAAATTCTTCTCCACAGGTTCACCCTTTCGTTAAATTTGATCTATTTATAATTCTGTCTCGATTATATAACTTTCTCTCCGGCCTCAAAAAGACCGAAAAGAAGAATTTACCTGAATATCCCATGAGCCGACAAAATGTTCATGAAATATTCGGGTTGTGATAATTAAACATCCTTAGTATGAGAACTTCTGCGCAATTGGTGCCCACCCTCTGGACCAAATGTAACTTGATCTGCAGGAGCCCACCATAGTGGTATCTTAATCTTTTCATCTGTGAGAGGACCTTCACCGTTT
>JAOZLO010000439.1 GCA_029934775.1 Desulfocapsaceae bacterium | reverse complement strand
TTTCATAGTTATTATAACAAACACAAGGTATTAACTGACAATGTGGCTTTAAGTCAAGCTCGTCTCTGCCTGATTGAGGCAATTCGTGTAGTTGTGAAAAACGGGCTTGATATCATAGGTCTTTCTGCCCCCGAGAAAATGTAGGTAATGACTTGATATGGCAACAAAACGCCGGAAGCAAGTAAAAAAACTGAAATTTGAATTAACCAGGAGTGGTGTGGCTGGCATCGCGGTAATCTCGTTCTGTCTTTTTTTGTGGATGTTTCTCATCGGTGTCTGGGCAGGACAATCGTTGCTCTTGCCTTCCTATGGTAAAAAAGCAGCGACAGTTGATAAAAGTGTGGAAGAACTCAGCGATCCACTTGTGATTAAGGCTGAAAAAAGGGCAATAAAAAAATGATAGGAAAATTACTTACTAAAGTATTTGGCAGTAGCAATGACAGGATTCTTAAACAGATCAGACCGGTAGTTAGCCGGATAAATGAACTTGAAAGTCAGATACAACCTCTGGATGATGCTGAACTGGCTGCAAAAACTGTTGAGTTCAAAGAGCGATTGATCAAGGGTGAACCGGTGGATGATCTGCTGCCAGAAGCTTTTGCTGTTATTCGAGAGGCGGCCAGAAGAGTATTGGGGGAACGTCACTATGATGTTCAGCTGGTTGGCGGGGTTATTCTGCATCAGGGGAAAATTGCAGAAATGAAAACCGGTGAGGGAAAGACGCTGTGTTCGACACTGCCGATATATCTTAACGGGTTGACCGGAAAAGGTGTCCACCTGGTTACGGTCAATGACTATCTGGCTGCTCGAGATGCCGAATGGATGGGGGAAGTATACAGCTTTCTCGGGATGAGCTGTGGAAAAATAATTCACGGTTTGAGAGATGATGAGCGCCGAAAGGCATATGCCGCTGATATCACATATGGCACAAACAATGAGTTCGGTTTCGATTATCTGCGGGACAATATGAAGTTTGAGTTAAGTGATTTTTGTCAACGCGGCTTTAACTACGCAATTGTTGATGAGGTAGATTCTATTCTTATTGATGAAGCCAGAACTCCTCTCATTATTTCGGGACCAGCTGATATATCTACCGAACTCTATAAAAACGTCAATCAGATTATTCCTAAATTTAAAAAAGATGAGCACTACCAGGTTGATGAAAAATCAAGACAGGTTTCTTTAACTGATGACGGAATAGCCCAGGGTGAAAAACTTCTGGAAGTGGAAAATCTTTATGATCCTGCAAGTATAGAGAAACTTCATCATTTAAATCAGGCGCTTAAGGCCCATGTTCTCTTCAAGAAAGATGTCGATTATATTGTTACCGGTGGTCAGGTTGTCATTGTAGATGAATTTACCGGACGAACCATGGAGGGAAGAAGGTACAGTGATGGTTTGCATCAGGCTCTTGAGGCAAAGGAGCGGGTGACAATCGAGAAAGAGAATCAGACACTTGCCGCGATTACTTTCCAGAATTATTTCCGTATGTACAAGAAGCTGGCCGGGATGACAGGAACCGCTGATACCGAAGCTCCGGAATTTAAAAAAATATATGATCTTGATGTAGTTGTTATGCCAACTAATCAGCCTATGGTTCGTGATGATTATGCTGATGTTATTTATAAGAATGAAGTGGCAAAATACCGGGCGGTAATCCAGGAAATTATGAGCATGTATAAGGCAGGCCGACCGGTTCTTGTAGGTACTGTTTCTATCGATGTGTCTGAAAAAATATCCGGGATGCTTAAAAAAGAGAAGGTTGAGCATGACGTGTTGAATGCCAAACAACACGACAGGGAGGCGGAAATCATCGCCACAGCGGGGCAGCTCGGCAAGGTAACCATTGCCACCAATATGGCCGGGCGAGGTACTGATATTAAACTTGGAGAAGGAGTCGTGTCTGCCGGAGGGCTCCATATTCTAGGTACCTCCCGCCATGAATCACGAAGGATAGATAATCAGCTCCGGGGAAGATCGGGAAGGCAGGGAGACCCTGGTTCCTCGAGATTTTTTCTCTCCCTTGAAGATGATCTCCTGCGGATTTTCGGATCTGGAAAAATCGGTGGAATCATGGATAAGCTTGGGATGGAAGAAGATGAACCCATCGAGCATAATATGATCTCCAGGGCAATAGAGAATGCCCAGAGGAAGGTCGAAGGCCATAACTTTGATATTCGTAAGCATCTTCTGGAATATGATGATGTAATGAATAAGCAGCGCGAAATTATCTATCAGCAACGTCATGAAGTGCTGGGGGGGGATGATATATCTGAGGTCGTGCAGGATATGATCGAAGATCTGGTGGATGGAGTCGTTGAGGAATTTTACAAGGATCGGATTGACTCTATTGAGTGGGACTGGGATGGTTTTAAGACAAGGATGGGTGAGACCTTTCACAATGAGCCCGAATGGTCTGAGGAGGAGAAAAAAGGTCTAAAACTTGCCGATTTGAAAGAAAAAACTTTGACCTTTGTGAAAAAAGCCTATGTCGCACAAGATGAAATAAATGGTTTTGAGACCCAGCGGCAACTTGAAAAAATTATTCTCCTGCAGGTGGTAGACAGTCAGTGGAAGGATCATCTGCTCTCCATGGATCATTTGAAGGAGGGTATCGGACTCCGCGGGTATGGGCAGAAAAACCCTCTGAATGAATATAAACGAGAAGGCTTTGATCTTTTTAGAAATGTTATTGATGCTGTGAAGACCCAGACTATTTCAAACCTGATACGGGTCAGGGTTGTCAACGAAGAAGAGGTCGATCGCCTTGAAGAAGAGAGGAAAAGGCGCAGGGAACAAGCGCAGCTGCAGATGAATAAGGGGGCAGCCGGAGAAGGAGAGAAGCCGCCGCAGCCGGTTAAGAGAGAAGGTGAAAAAATAGGAAGAAACGCTCCCTGTCCGTGCGGGTCTGGGAAAAAATATAAGAAATGTTGTGGCAGAGAAAAGTGAACATCATGCCCTTCGTGCAGGCTGAAGGGCATTAAGTTCACTGAGGCCGGTCGATTATCCGCGCAACCTCTCCGGATGCATAAGGTTTTCTTCCATGTGTTTCAGTTCGTCGATACCGGAAATAATTACATTGGGATCACAAATGAATTCTTTAGCCGGGAGTTTACCCTCATAATTCATCTGGCTGAGGATGAATTTCATGCAATTGAGCCGGGCCATTTTTTTATTATCTGATCGTATAATAGTCCAGGGTGCTATCGTGCGATTTGTCTCGGAGAGCATCTGAAATTTTCTGATGGAATAGTCATCCCAGTATTTCTGGGCCAGGTTATCCACGGGAGAAATTTTGAACTGCTTGAGGGGATCTTTCTTTCTTGACTCAAACCGTTCATTTTGTACGT
>JAOZLO010000438.1 GCA_029934775.1 Desulfocapsaceae bacterium | reverse complement strand
TGGGCAACCTCGGATGCAAGTATCGATTCGTTTATGGTGCCCTGGGGGACAATGTTAATCTCGCCTCGCGCCTGGAAGGACTCAGCAAGGAGTATAATACGGAGATTCTCATTGGTAATAACACCGCCGACAAGGTCAGGAATTCCTTTCTGCTGCGTGAAATTGATCTGGTGAAGGTTAAGGGCAGGGAAGTTCCCGTTCGAATTTATGAATTACTGGCAAGAGCCAATAGTCCGTTGGGCGCAGGCCGGGAAGAGGCTGACGGCCTCTATTCTTCCGGGTTGGAGGCTTACCGGTACCAGGCCTGGAGGGAAGCCCTGACCTGTTTCAACCGGGCTCTGTCTGTCCGGGCGGATGACGGCGCTGCCAAAACCATGGCTGCACGCTGTAAGGTCTATCTGGGCACACCCTATAAGGATAACTGGGACGGTGTCTTTGAGCAGATAAATTGGTAAAAGGCAGAACCTGGCAATGCCCTGCCTTATATCAAGGGGTGTAAACTGTCATCTACAATATAATCTGCCACGATTTATATAGCATCTTAAGTTACAGTTATTGTTGTCGGTAAACCGCAGCCATACATGATCGCATTCGGTACCGGCGGTTATGGCGTTTGATAGTGTCTTTCCCTGAGAATCCTTTATTCCATAGGTACGAAGGTCTTTTTTGGAGATAAGATTGCTACCTTTCTTAACATTTTTACAGGTCAAGGTGTTGTCTCCATAGGCTGCCCATACCTTAACGTCACACTTCTTTCCTCCAACCGTTTCTACCAGCCATATAGATGACTTCGGATTCGTGCAGCTTGGTGGTTGATCTTCAGCTATGAATTGATAACATTGCCCTCCTTTGTGCGGAATGGAGTCAACATGAACCTTCTTTGCCAACACAGACCCTGTGCAGACAAGAGAAGCAATAACCAGTGCCGCTGTAAGCAAAATTGATGTTTTGAACCTCTCTTTCATGTTTTATTCCTCCTCTATTTTATAGGTAGCATCACAGTGATAAAATTATCACTGCCTGCAAAAAAATAGCTCTGACATTGCTACGGAAGAGCCAGGGTGATTTTGGCAAAAAAATACTGTTCCGGTTGTATCTGGGGGTTTTCCCAGTCTGAATCAAAAAAGTTGAACTTTTCATCAAACAAATTACTTATGCCCACCGTAATAAAACCGTATCGTTTGGGTAAACGGTAGCTGAGTGCGGCATCGACCAGCCAGAAATCATCCTCTTCCCCGGTAAAAAAATGGCGGTCATTTTTGCTTTCAAACTTTCCTTCCTGGTTGATATAAGTTCCCTTTAACGAAAGGGTCAGGCCGGAGGGATGGAAGAGATTTATGCCCAGAGGAAGAAAGTGGGTCCGGGAATCGCTGGTGCCTGCTGCCGCTCCTTTATCTCTTTTTAAGTCCTCATAGCGATATTCGGCGGTTAGCGAGACCAATTTACATGGCGTCCAGAAAAGATAGGCTCGCAGCAAGTTTTCCTGCCAGTCAGATTCAGCCGGGAGGGGGAAAAACCCCCCGCCGAAATCCACGAACGGTACAGCCAGATCCCGGTAGGAATACTCTATTCCGCCATAAATATTGTCCGAGAATTTCTGGTCGATGGCGCCGCCATAGCGCCAATAATCAGTGGCATCCGGTTCATCAAAAAATTGATTGAATCCGGCAACCTGAGTTGGCTCAACGGTCTGGTCGGTTATCAATGTCCTCTTCAGGACTCTGAAAGCTGCACCCCGCAGGGTGGTGCCTGTATCCAGATCCCAGGAAACCCCGACCTTAGGGTTAAACTGATCCTGATCTTTAACCAGTTCATCATCGGTTTCGAAAAAATCGCCGCTTCCACCTACTGTAAAGGTGAGATTATCCCTTGGCTTGATATAGGAATAAAAATAGAAATTGGAATGTATTGTACTCATGTCATTATTGAGTTGATCAAGAGGAGCGAGTGGAGGGACACCGAAGTCAAGGGCGAAAGATATCTGATCCTGGTCATCGATATCAAAATATCCGCCACCGGCGACAAAGTTAACATATTGAGATTTAAAGAGATATGATAGCTCGCCGCCGGCGGCCTCTGTATTATTTTCAATATCGAAATGGAAGATGGGAAATATGAACTCGGGATCAGGTTCCTCGTCATGTAAAGGGTAATTTCCATCTGAATATTGAAAATTACCGATGAGATCAGAACCCGGCACAAGGCTATGGTGAAAACCGAGACGGAATGAACTGGTTTCCTCTTCCAGGCGCAAATCCGGCAGAAGGTCATCTGTAAAGAACGTACGTTCAATATCCCCTCTTTCATTTTTACGGTAACGATACTCGGCCTGGACACTGGTTTTGTAGGTGATCTGGTACTGAGCAAACAGGTTGGCAATATCGTCGCTCTGGTGGTTGTTTTCACGGTAGCCATCGGTTCCAAAGCCTGCATAGCCTGCACTCAGGGAGAGTTTGTTATAGATGGCTGAGACGACGCCTTCCCCGCTCCAACTGCTGTTTCCGCCTGCCATGCCGCTTACCAGAGCAGTGGCACCGTTGCGATTGAACAGCGGGTTGTAGGTGTTAAAGCCGGCCGCCGCGGGGCCCTGACTGTTGATAAGGAAAAGGTTGCTCTCGGCACGTTGGGGCTGGATCGGGGTAATGTTGATGGGCTGCAGCAGTTGGGACTGCAGCAGTTCGCTCACCCGGGCGATCTGGTGGCGGGGAAGAGCAGAGTAGGTGTCCGCCAGGAACCGGTGGGCGGAAAAGTTGGTCGGGTCACTGTTGACCGAGTTCCAGCCCTCAACCAGACCCCGCTGCTGGAACCCAAGATTGTTGTAGATACGGGCCAGGCTTGAGCTTCGAGATGCCAGATCCGAGTCCAGCATCAGCCTGGAACGGTAGACCGCCCGGTTGCTGTTTAACTCGATGGCTTTCTGCATATCGTGCAGGGCTTCCACCGGCCGGTTGATGGTCTGTTTGCGGATGGCGTCGTAAAACCAGGGAGTGGGGTCGTTAGGGTCGAGTTCTTTGGCAATGGAATACTCGCGGCCGTCGAGTTTGGATCGTTTTTGCTCATAGTAGGTCTTGCCAAGGTAGCTGCGGATCAGTGCGTTGTTGGGGTCAAGGCTGGCGGCAATTTCGATTTCCTTGCCGCCGGCTGTCAGATCACCGTCGCGGATTATGGCCAGGCCTAACCCCAGGTGGGGCAGGGGGTCACCCTGATCCAGAGCGACAGCCTTGTTAAAAGCATCCTTTGCATCTGCAGTTTTGACCTGGGATAAATAGGCAAAGCCAAGCACTGACTGGGTTCTTGAAAGGTTTGGGGCAACGGTCACACCCTTTTGGGCCGCATCAATGGATTTATCAAGTCGACCGA
>JAOZLO010000061.1 GCA_029934775.1 Desulfocapsaceae bacterium | reverse complement strand
GTTTTCATTCCTTCAGCTGTAGCAAATATCATCCGCCCTTCGGTAACAGTAATTTCCGTTGCGCCATCAGCCTTGACAACTACATTTCCTTTTACCACAGGCTTACTGCCCGCATTAAAAATAACATCCGCCACCGTATATGTTCCCTGGGGAGTATGGAAAGCAATTTTACGGACATTACTACTGATAACGTAATCAACTTTTCCTTCTTTCACATACAGCTTAAAAACATCAGTCTCGTTGGTCACAGCAATCTGCGCATTGTCTCTTGCTATCAGGGAAATTCCTTCAGACTTTATCATGCATTTACCATCACAGACCAGGAGGGCACCGTCTTCAACCGGATTTTGTCCGGAAAGTTTTGATGCCAGTATTTCACCTTTATATACTGAAATATCTCCATGGCCAATACTGCCGCCAGCCGCAAAACTAACGTTGACAACACTTAAAGACAGTGCTGCTGTCAATGCAACCGCTCTTAATAAAGTCTTTTTCATCTCTTCTCCCCCTTCATTTTTTATGTGAACACATTCCTATAGTACAACTCATATAGTTTCTCTTCTATCTCATATAAAAAGAAAATACAATGTTTTATTGCAAAATTATACGATTACACCTTCTAAGCACAACAATGTATCACCATTTTTGTGCCTCCTCAGAAATGCAATTCAACCACCAGCCAGCCACTACTTGACATCCCGGACAGAATAGGAAATTATAGGGACATGGATCTCATCACACTACTCGCCATTGCCACAGCAGCCGGTTTTGTATTCAATAAAATATCCGGCAAGGCTGATGAAGAAAAGAATCCTGAAAAGAGGAATCTTATCTACAACAATGACATAGTAGCCCGTGATATTCCAGATAATAAATCCGAATTCGATATCACAACTATCGATGTACTGCCGGAATACAGGCTTATAAAAACACTGGTGGACAAGCAATTTCCGCTCATTTTTATCACCGGCGGAGCCGGAACCGGTAAAAGTACCTTTGTACGATGGATGATGAATCAATTCAAAGGATCGGTACTTCTCGGGGCCCCGACGGCTCTGTCCGCTATCAACATCGGTGGTAAAACTCTGCACTCCCTCTGTCAGCTCCCGCCGGACTGGATCATCAAAAAAGATATTCAACAGGCACCCCAGCGGAAAGAAATCCAGGAGGCGAAGCTGCTGATTATAGACGAAATATCGATGGTTACGTCAAACGTGCTGGACGGAGTCAGCGGCTTCCTGCGATTGAACAGAAATATCGACAAACCGTTCGGCGGTCTTCCCGTTCTCATGGTCGGCGATATGTTTCAATTACCACCAATTGTAAAAGAATCGTCCCGCGCGCTGTATGAACGTGTATACGGCTCTGCAAAATTCTACAATGCCAAATGTTTGAGGGAAACAACCTACTATGCGGTGGAGTTTAACAAAACCTACAGGCAATCCGATCAGCACTTCGTCAATATACTGGGCAGGCTGCGAGAAGGTGTCGATTTACCCAGGACTGTTGCAAAACTCAACTCAGAATGCGCAATAGCACAAACTCCCCAAGATAACGCTGTATGGCTCTCTCCCAGAAACAATGAGGTAGCCGCCCGGAATATCAGAGAACTTGCCAGAATAAATTCTCCCGCCAGGACATACAAAGGGCGCATCACCGGCCAGTTCAAGAGTAACCAGCTCCCGTCGCCAATGGAGTTGACACTTAAACTTGGCGCACAGATGATGTTTACAAAAAATGATCCGGCAAAACGGTGGATCAGCGGCAGCGTGGGCACTGTCCAGAGAATGCTTGATGAAAAAATCTTTATCCTCCTTGCCGATTCAAATAAAATTGTTGATGTAGGCAAATCAAAGTGGGCTGAATATCAATATGAATGGAACCCACAAACAAACAAAATTTCACGATCAGAAATCGGCTCCTATGTCCAGTTCCCCCTTCTTCCCTCGTGGGCCATCACCATCCATAAAAGTCAGGGGAAAACCATAGAACGGGTACACCTTGACCTTGGCGGCGGTGCGTTCGAAACCGGGCAGACGTATGTTGCACTCAGTCGGTGCCGATCCCTGAAAGGGTTGTCCATGGCCAGGCCTCTCACAACTTCCGATATTCTCGTGGATTTTGAATCCAAGCAATTCTACGATCACCTGCGAAATCTCATTGACAACTTACCTCCTGAAAAGATGATGGCAAAGCTGGGTATGGGGTGCTAGATGATCTCCCGCCAAACCTTCGGCTGGTTTGCCATTTTCTGCTCCGGTTTCTGTTTCTACATGGCTACTGTTATCATCCGCTGGGCAGAGCCGGTGACAGATATAGAAACATCTTACTTTGTCTTCTTCCGGTTTTCATTAGGGTTCGTGGTCGTCTGTACAACAATGTTTATCAGGAAACAGCGTTTTAAACCCGTACGATACCACTATCTTATCGGCCGCACAATTTCCAACACCGTGGCGGTATTCTGCTTCTTCAAGGCGATAGAGACAGGATCAGTGGCCGAGGCAAATATCCTGAATATGACCTACCCGCTCTTTGTAGCGCTGTTCTCCTGGTTCATCATCCGCCAGCAGCGTGATCCCATCGCCCTTATGATCGTTGGAGTTGCCTTTGCAGGTATCTGGATGATCCTCTCCCCGGGAGACATCGCGATAGGAAAGAATAATTTATGGGGGCTGGCTTCGGGTATTACTGCAGCCGCTGCAATGATATATCTTAACATAAGCAGGAGATATCACGATTCCCAGACCATCCTCTTCTTCATGTTCGGCCTGGGATCACTCATAATACTGCTCCTTTTTCACCGATCCATTTTCTGGCCGGACAAACAGGAATTCTTTTTCCTTTTTGCCTGTTCAGCGGTTGGGGTACTCGGGCAGTATCTGCTGACCTTCGGTTTTCTCTATGTCACCGCCGTGGAAGGCTCCATCATTTCATCAAGTAGAATCCTACTTGCCGCAATTCTTGGCCCCATACTGGTAGCTGACCCGTCTCTTACCTTAAGCGGATGGTGTGGTGCCCTGCTTATATTTGCGGCAAACACAAGCCTTGCCCTGCGAAAATCAAAAGCCCGCCCTCTACAATAATTTTCAGCTTTTCAAAGTAGCCTTATTACTCTGGTTACAGTAGAATCTTTTTTGATGGCGTCGTAAAAAGTTCGATCTACTTCGTTGTAGGTTTTTCTCAGAACCTCAACATACCACATGTATTGCTGAGGGCCCGACAAAAACACTACGCCTTGTATATCGAACTTTTTGACTTAGCCATCCAAAGATTCCGATAAGCGTAGACATCGAGTGACTTTTTTACGAGGTTGTCTTTTTGGTGGTACAATTTAAACTCTGACTTTTCAGTTGTCAGTAACTGATAACTGCACACTGAAAACTGATAACTTTTGAGTGCTGGCAAAGCAAGCTTTGGGAAGAAAAAGACGTCATCAAGAGGGTAGCATGGCAGAAAAACTGTCGGAAAAAGATTCGGAAGCACTCAAACTCTTTCGACATCGATGTAAACTGCAAACGGCTATAAGAGAACACAGCCTCTGCGATCCGGAAGAGCAGAAGCAGTCGTCTATTTTTCAGCATTGCTGCGACATTCTAAACGAAGCTTTTGACTGCACTTCAGTGTGGGCCGGAGGATTTGACAGGGAGCAGAAGCAGTTGACTCTTCTTGCGGCATCCCCGCCGATAACTTTCGAAGACTCTTCTGTACATTGTCATCTTGCCACCATGCTCAGTGAAAAACTCGACAGTAATCTCGATATTTTAACAGAACCACTTCATTTTAATCTCGATGATGAAAAATTTGGCCAGATTGAAACTGCAGACCGACACTGTGTTGTCTGGCCGGTAAGATACAAACATCGTGTCTATGGGTTCGTGACCATGCACTGCAGAAATGAGATCAGCTTCCCTGAACTTGAAAAAGAATTTATTACACATGTAATTGACGATATTACACTGGCTCTCTTCTCCCATGAAACAGCGCTGAAATTGAAAGTTGAACGGGATTTCAATAAGGAGATAATAGACACTATCCAGGCACTCATGGTATCTATCAGCCCCTGCGGTATGATAATTTCTTTTAATAAAAGAGCTGAAGAATTAACAGGATATGAAGAGCATGAAGTTCTTGAAAAATACTGGGTTGATGTACTGATCAACCCACATAATCGCAAAGAATTCCAACAATTTTTTTCAGAAACACTCAAAAAAACTCAAATAGATATCAATTTCAAGGCATCTCTGCTTGCAAAAGACGGCACGGAACGACACATAATCTGGCACGGTTCTTTTCGGCATAACATAGAAAACAGCAAGGTTGGTCTTGTTATGCTTGGAATTGATGAAACGGAAAACCTGGCAGCGGGCCGGCAAATTCACAAACTGACCGCACGCTGGGAGAAAATATTCATTGCAATCCAGGATCCGGTGCTGGTTGTAGCCAAAGACAATACGATTATTGAGGCTAACCCCGCCACCTGTGCTGCATCAAAAAAACACAGAAATCAAGTCATAGGCAGGAAAGTATGCGATATTCTCCACTGCGGTCATGGCGACGACAGTCAATGTCCACTGGAGCAGTTCATCGGCTCCCGCAAAACACAGATATGGGAGACTGAACTACTTGGCCTGCATGGTAAATATATGCTGACGGTTACTCCTCTACTGGAGAAAGACGGAAAAATTAATGCGACACTGCTGATTGCACGTAACCTTACCGAAGAAGAGGTTATCAGGGCGGAATCCATCAGGGCAGCACAGCTGGCTGCAATTGGAGAGCTGGCATCAGGAGTTGCTCATGAAATCAACAACCCGATAAACGGTATTATAAATTATGCCCAGATAATCCTTGATGAACCTGAAGACCCGGAATCAGGTGACAACCTGCAGAACATAATCAATGAAGGGAAACGAATCGCCTCCATTATTTCGAATTTACTCGATTTTGCCCGTCGCAGAGAGGAAATCGTCGCCCTCTCAGAGATCAAAAAAATTATTTCAAACAGCCTGCAGCTCGTTGCTCACCTTCTCGAAAAAGATGGCATTATCTGTACAGTTAATATTGAAGAATCACTGCCGCCTCTAATGTGCAACGAACAACAGTTGCAGCAGGTTTTTCTGAACATGATCAGCAACGCCCGTTATGCACTGAATAAACGCTACCCCCGGCCATGCCCTGAAAAACAACTGCACATCCTGGGAGAATCCTTACTCCGGGACAAAAAAACTTCTATCAGGTTGATATTTTTTGATCATGGTGTTGGTATTGCGCCGGAAATTCGGGAAAAACTATTTGACCCGTTTTTTTCCACAAAACCCAAAGGAGAAGGAACCGGCCTTGGACTGAGTATCAGTCATGGATTGATAAAAGACCACGGAGGAGATATTATAGTAGAAAGCAAATTGGGTGAATGGACTCGGTTTATAATTGAATTGCCGGTTATCAAAACCTAAAGTTTCCAGTGTTCAGTTGTCAGTTATCAGTAAAGACACGTAGGGGTAGAATAATTATTATCGATTTTGCGCACAGTTCTTTCTTTACCGATCGATCCAGTATTATTTACAAGCAAATTCATCCCGTTAGATGTTATAGAATGAGGATCTGTGCTGTCAACTGAAAACTGGAAACTTCAATCAAAACTACCAGGATATGATGAAAAACATAAAGGAAAAACAGCTCATAACGGTTTCAATACTCGGTGTCGAATTCGTACTGTTCACCGCTCTGATGATTTTTGTACAGGGATTTGACAGTGGCATGGAAAGAAGCACACTTATCCTGGGCCTCTGTATACTGATGACCACGTTATTTGGTACAGTATGGCTGACAGTGCAGCGTTTCTTTCGGGAAACAGAGACGACCGTTACCGGGTTGACGGAAGATATCTCCGTCAAAAAAAACACTATAGACACAATTCAAACCCAGTTTGAAGAGGCCATCGAAAAAAGGGTCTATGAGTTACAGGTGGTAAATGGAGCACTCAACAGAGAGATTGCCGAACGAACCCAGGCGGAAGAAGAAATTCGTGAGCTGCAGAAACAGTTAAGCCTTATCCTCGACTCTGCCGGCGAGGGCATTTTTGGTCTCGACAACCATGGCAATGTGACTTTCATGAACCGGGCAGCTTCTCTGATGCTTGGCTGGGAGGTAGATGAACTCCTCGGGAAATCTCATCACAGACTGATCCACCACACCCATCCTGACGGCAGCGATCATCCCGAGGAAATATGCCCCATTTATATGGCATATCGAGATGGCCAGGTCCATTTCAAGTCAGATGATGTTTTCTGGTGCAAGAACAGCACGAGTTTTCCGGTGGAATATATCAGTACTCCCATCAGAGACCGCGGAATGCTGACCGGTGCCGTGGTAGTTTTTCGCGATATGACTACCTTCGCATAGGATTATATAAATAACACCCCACAAGGGGGTATAAGTACCTTGGCAATATCTGTAACCGCATAATTTCAAAATACATTCCTCTGTTTCTTGTTTTTATGACAGGAATTAGGAAGTAAGGTACTAAAGGACAGCCGATATGGTACACTCAGTAACTGATTCCACTTCTATCCTGGTCGTTGATGATGAGGCCAGCCTGCGGAATACTTTCCGCATATTCCTGGAACGTGCAGGGTACGAAACAGTTGTTGCTGTCGGTTCGTTCGATGAAGCGGTCGCAGCAATATCATCCCGAATTTTTGATCTCATTATCACCGATATTGTCCTGGGAAGCCATTCCGGTATAGATTTACTCAAAAAAATCAGAGAATTCGGGATTAAATGTCCGGTTGTAATCGTAACCGGATACCCACACGTCGATACAGCATCAGATGCAGTGAGGCTCGGGGCATTCGATTATATCCCTAAACCGGTAGAAAAGGAGACCCTCCTTAAAACAGCCCGCCTGGCCATTACACAGTATCGCCTGGAACAGGAAAAACAGGAAGCCCAGCAGACCAAAGAACAGTACCGCTACTTCCTGGAGACAATTTTTAAGAGTGTCTCTGACAGCATCATCTCAGTGGACAGAGACCATAATATCCTGAAGATGAATCTTGCAGCCACCCGTTTTTTTCAAAAAACACAACCGGATCTGCAAGAGGGCAGCAAACTCGGAAATATGTGCCCGAACAGCGCAATGTGCCAGATCACCGATAATATCACCAGGGTCATGAATACCGGCATCGAAATGAGAGACCACAGGGTGGAATGCATTCTGGAGGGCCCCTGCACACTCCTGAGCATATGCATTTCCCCTCTCGACGACGGTACTGGAACTCCCATGGGAGCAGTGCTGGTGTTCAGAGATATGAGTTGGAAAATACAACCACTCGTACAGGGCAGAACACAGTTCCACAAGATGATCGGTGCCAGCGCAGTTATGCAGAATATCTACATGATGATTGAAAACATCGGCAAAGTAGATACCTCCGTACTTATTACAGGCGCGAGCGGCACAGGCAAAGAACTTACGGTCCACGCCCTCCACCAGGAAAGCAAGCGGCGCAATCAGCCACTGGTCATGATTGACTGCACTGCAATAGCTGAAAACCTTCTTGAGAGTGAACTGTTCGGGCATAAAAAAGGATCTTTTACCGGAGCCGATGAAAACAGGGGGGGAAGAATCCTCCAGGCAGACGGAGGAACCCTGTTTCTTGATGAAATTGGTAATATATCCATGACAGTCCAGCTTCGGCTGCTGCGTTTTCTACAGGAAAAAACGTTTTATCCTGTCGGCAGTGATAAAGCAGTCCAGGTTGATGTCAGGGTTATTGCCGCAACCAATGTCGCACTCAAAGAAAAAGTGACCGAAGGCAGCTTTCGTGAAGATCTTTATTTCCGCCTGCGGATTATTGATATTCACCTGCCTCCCCTGCGGGAACGTGAAGGTGATATTGCTCTGCTCACCAATCATTTCCTCCATCATTTCACCGAAAAACTGGGAAAAAAATTCACTGGTATTTCTGAACAGGCCCTGGCGCTTCTCTGCGGGTATGAATGGCCGGGAAATATACGTGAACTTGAGCATGTCATCGAACGAGCATGTGTACTTTCTCAGGGAACAACCATCTCTACAGAAAATTTACCGGAGGAGATTGTTCATCAATTCCCAAATATCTCATCTGAACCGCCTCCCCGTATTGTCAAAAACAAGGTACCAGAAAATGGTCCTGTACATCACTCTGCACTCACAGAGCAGAATCAGGAAACAACAGAAAAAATAGTGGCATCACTGAAAAAAGCCGGCGGAAACAAGGCTAAAGCTGCCCGCATATTAAAAATAGACCGTTCAACCCTGTATCGAAAAATGCGTGAACTGCATATAAATATCGATATGTTTGATATTTAATTTCATCCTACACTTATGTTGCCACACATCTGCTACATATCCTACAATAGTGTTGCATTCTCCAGGCTCTATTCCTCAATTGTATTCCTCACGACTCACTAACAATCTGTTTTATTAACAAAATAAAAGAATATCCACCTATAATCCGAGCTGGCACCACATATGCATAAGAGCTACCGAACAGGATAGGAGAAAACTAATTTCGGGAGATTGAAGCATATGACGGTAGCTCATGAACAGAAAATTAATACACTGTTTTCCAACGAGCAGGCCTGCGTATCATATCTGTTTAAAAAGCGCTGGCCATGGGGTTTCAGATGTCCTTTCTGCGGAACCGAACAGAAAGAGATGGCACCTGCCTATACAGTAGTTTGTCGGTACTGCAGAAAACAAACATCCATCACCGCCCATACCCTGATGCACGGGACTAAAAAGAGCCTGGTTGCCTGGATGCAGATTTCCTGGCAATTCTGTTTCAGAGACAAGGGAATCAGCGCACGGGAAGTCCAGCGATTCATGCAGCTTGCCAGCTATCAGACAGCCTGGCGATGGCTGCAGAAAATCAGGCAGGGGGCTGCCCTGGCAGAATCCGGCCCGATCAGCGGTGATGTCCTTTTTGACTGTGGTTCCCTGATTGAGTCACCATCCCCCCAGCAGACCGATGCACACATCGGTGTTGCTCTTGAACTCAATCATCATATTGGAAACCCAGGTAAGGTTCGATTTGCGCAGCTTACCTCTCTCTCACCCGATGCGATCACAACTGCCATCAACAGCCTCGTTCTTAAGAATTCAACTTTACTACTTGAGAACAAGGAGTGGGTATCAAATAACAACCTGGGGGAACAGTACCTTTATAAAAAAGCGAGCAGAGAACAATTGATGCAGATACAACTCCTGATACAGCAGGCCAGGGACTGGTTAAATGCAGTATACCGCGGAGCAATCGATACAACGTATCTGCAGACATATCTTTCAGAGTTCAGTTTTCGTCATAACACTGCATCCTGGACTGACCGCCTGTCTGTCTTTGATCATCTGCTTACAGGACTCATTTCATCCACAGGAGACAGTCTCTCAGGTGGTACGGGTAAATCACCTTCCACTAGGAGCATGTCATGAAAAACAAGGTGCAGGCCGGGTTACTTCTGATCTTCCTGACAACTCTGGCCGTCCTCGGGTACAACGCCTGGCTCTGGGAAACAACTCCCCCTGAACGAACGTATACCGACTTCCTCTCCGACCTCAAGAGTGACCAGGTGGCATCGGTTCACCTCATAGGAGCTGAAATCCGCGGCAAAGACACTTCAGACCGGGAATTCATAACATTCTCCCCTGATATTTCTACACTCATGCCGATGTTGCTTGCAAAAGATGTAACAATAAGTGCTGAAAAACCTGCAACCCTGTTTGACAGATTCTTACGCATGGCCATGCTGATCATGATAATGCTCGGCCTCTGGTTTGTTTTTTCAAAACGCAGGTCCGTCGGGAACTCGATCTGGAAAAAAGATACATTTCAACCCAAGACTGCCCCCGGTGAATTAAAAACATTTGCCGATGTGGCAGGAATTGACGAGGCCAGTGATGAACTCCTGGAGATTGTGGATTTTTTACAAAATCATGAAAAATATAATTCCCTGGGTGGCCGTATCCCTAAAGGCGTCCTGCTGCAGGGACCTCCGGGGACAGGAAAAACGCTACTGGCCCGTGCAATTGCCGGGGAAGCTTCCGTTCCTTTTTACTCAATGGGCGGTGCCGATTTCGTCGAAATGTACGCCGGGGTTGGAGCCTCCAGAGTAAGGGACCTGTTTACCCTGGCAAAAAAAAATGCCCCCTGTATCATTTTTATTGATGAAATCGACGCAATAGGCAGCAGAAGAAGCGGTGGAAGTGGTGGTTCTCATGAAGAACGCGAACAAACCCTTAACGCCCTGCTGGTTGAGATGGACGGATTCTCAAGCAGCGAAACAATTATCGTCATCGGAGCAACTAACCGTCCGGATGTTCTCGATCCCGCCCTGTTACGCCCAGGCAGACTGGATCGCCAGGTAACTATTTCTCTACCGAATCTGCATGGCAGGATCAAAGTCCTTGAGGTTCACACCAGACAAATTACCATATCGCCGGCTGTAAACCTGACAATTATCGCCCAGGGAATACCGGGATTCAGTGGTGCAGACATCGCCAACCTGGTTAACGAGGCAGCCCTGACTGCTGCCCGGCACGAAAAACCCTTTGTTGAAATGATTGATTTTGAAGAAGCAAAGGACAAGATTGTCATGGGACTTGAGCGTAAAAACGCTGCCATAAATGAACAGGAACGAAGAATAATTGCCTATCATGAGGCCGGCCATGCCATAGTTGCCAAACTTTTGCCGGAAACAGATGAACTGCACAAAATAACTATAATTCCCCGGGGATCGGCATTAGGCCTTACCCAGCAGGTTGCCATAGAAGAACGATACACTTACTCCCTGG
>JAOZLO010000437.1 GCA_029934775.1 Desulfocapsaceae bacterium | reverse complement strand
TATCAAAAATTTTTCCTATTTCTTCTTCGAATATTGAAAGCAGTATGTCGTATTTATTATTAAAGTAGATGTAGATTGTACCATCGGCGACCTTGGCTTCTTTTGCAATATCAGATATTCTTGCAGTGAAAAAGCCTTTTTTAGCAAACACTTTTATAGCTGCGGATATTATCTTTGTGTGTTTATTAACTACTGTCATTGAAAAAAATAGAGCTATTTAAGGTGAGTAGTGCAGGAAATTAAATGAATGACATCTCATTCATCTAATATCTCATGCAACTTTTGTCAACATTCATTAAGATAGGCAGTATACAAACTGCTTAGATAAGGTATACAAAACTGGAGTGACTTATGAAAATTCTCGTTATTGGTTCTGGTGGTCGTGAACATGCCCTCGTGTGGAAAATCATGCAGAGCAGTAAAGTTGATAAAATTTATTGTGCACCTGGTAATGCCGGAATAAGTCGCCTGGCAGAGTGCGTTGATATCAATGCAACAGATGTGAAGGGGTTGCTGCGATTTGCCCTGCAGGAACGTATTGACCTTACAATAGTGGGGCCTGAATCTTCACTGGTTGAAGGTGTGGTAGATGCGTTTGAAGATAAGAAACTACGAATTTTCGGGCCTACTAAAAAGGCTGCTATTCTTGAGGGCAGTAAAGTTTTCACCAAAGAATTTATGGAAAAATACAATATTCCCTCAGGCTCTTTTAAAGTATTTAAAGATCGTAAAAAAGCAAAAAAATATATTGATCATTGCGGGGCTCCAATTGTTATTAAAGCAGATGGACTTGCAGCGGGAAAAGGCGTTATCGTTGCAAAGACGGTCAAGGAAGCGAAATCCGCAGTGGACCTTATTATGAAGGATAAAGCTTTTGGCAGTGCCGGTGACAAAATTATTATTGAAGAGTGTCTCAATGGAGAAGAGGCCTCTTTTATCGCCTTTACCGATGGAAAGACTGTTTTGCCGTTGCCCACTTCTCAAGATCATAAAGCAGCATATGAAAATGATGAGGGCCCTAATACTGGCGGAATGGGTGCATATTCTCCTGCACCCATTGTAACTGGCGAAATTGCTGAATTTGTCATGAACAAAGTTATGCTGCCGACCGTTAAAGGATTGAAAGCCGAAGGAAGGCCTTATACAGGAATGCTCTATGCCGGATTGATGATTGACGGTGATAAAATTAATGTCCTTGAATTTAACTGTAGATTTGGAGATCCTGAAGCACAGCCCCTGTTGATGAGGCTTAAGAGTGATATAATAGATATTTTTGAGGGTGCCATTGATGGTAACCTTGAAAAAGTTGATATGAAAATTGATCCTCGGCCAACTGTTTGTGTGGTGATGGCTTCTGGCGGATATCCTGGATCTTACGAAAATGGAAAAATCATCAAGGGGTTATCAAACATCTCAGGCATCAATGGCGTGGAAGTTTTTCATGCCGGGACCTCCAGGAAAAAAGGGAGAACCGTCACAAACGGGGGGAGAGTTTTAGGGATTACAGCAGTAGGAAATACCTTGAAGGAGGCCATCAGCAAATCTTATAGGGCTGTTGATAAAATTCAATGGACGAATAGTTATTTCCGGAGAGATATAGGGGAGAAAGCTTTAAAGGGGAACATTAAAACCAAAAAGATGCCGATTGTCGGAATAGTTATGGGAAGTGATTCAGATCTTTCTGTTATGCAGTCTGCAGCTGATTTTTTGAAATCGATGGATATTAAGTTTGAAATGACTGTCGCTTCTGCACATCGCACTCCTGCAAAGGCTGCTGAATATGCTTCAACTGCAAAAGAAAGAGGATTAAAGCTTATTATTGCCGGGGCTGGTATGGCTGCACACCTGGCAGGTGTCCTTGCGGCTCACACAGATCTTCCTGTAATAGGAGTACCTCTGGATGCGTCTCCTTTAGGTGGTATGGACGCACTTCTGGCGACTGTACAGATGCCTCCAGGGATACCGGTTGCAACCATGGGCATTGGCAAGGCCGGGGCAAAAAACGGGGCAGTCCTTGCGCTACGCATATTGGCCCTCAATGATTCTGCACTGGCCGGTAAGCTGGTGAAGTTTAGAGAAGATATGGTAAAGGAAGTCGAACAAAAGGCCAGGCGGATTCAGGTGTAGCGGAATAATCGTTATTAAGGAACGTACAATAAATAACTTGAACAAATTAATGTCTTTTTCCCGTCTTCTGCGTTGCTCGTTGGTCGCATAACCCGTTATGCTTCCGTCTCGCGCCTTGAATACGGAAAAAATCCTATTAATTTTTTGTTCAAGTTATTTACTTCCCGTTCCTAAGCAGTTGAAAGGTATTTGAACAGAATAAAGATGTTTCAATCGACCATAAAGACAGCAGTTGAAATTATTCTTCGGGGAGGTATAGTGGCCTTCCCGACTGAAACGTACTACGGTCTTGCTGTTGATCCTGATAATGAATCAGCTCTGCAGAATCTGTACAGGTTGAAACAGCGTGAGTCGAAAAAACCCTTACTTGTTCTAATAGAAAATTCGAGTAAAATTGCCAGTGTTGCTGCAGTTGTGCCGGATGAGTATAGATCCCTTATGGAAAAATACTGGCCAGGGCCGCTCACTTTAATTTTCCCGGCAAGAAAATCACTTTCACCGATCCTTACGGGACATAGTACCACAGTGGGGGTAAGGGTATCTCCCCACCCGATAGCAGAGGCCCTGGTTCGGGCTATGGGGAGGCCTGTAACAGCAACCAGTGCTAATCTTTCCGGCCAAAAACCGGCTAAAACAGCCGATGAAGTGAAAAATATATTTGGCACCAGGATAGATTATATTTTAGATGGAGGTGAAACTGCTGCAGGTCTATGCTCAACCCTGGTCGGATTTAAAGACGAGGTGCTGACAGTTTTCCGTGAGGGACAGGTGAGCTTGACAGCTGAGATGAAAAATTAGAGAGAAGGTTTCTTAATGAATAAACTCAAATGGAACAAAGATTTTGCCCTTGAACAAGCTGCTGATGACATGGAGCTTTTACAGGAACTCCTGGATATATTCAAAGACTCTTTTAAAGCAGATTTAGCCAAAATTGAAGATGGTTTAGACAAATCTGCTCCTGATCAGATAAGCGCAGCCGCACATTCCATTAAAGGTGCGGCTGCAAGTTTAGGTATTAAAGGTATCAACGAGGTGGCTCTGGTCATAGAAGAGGATAGTCGTGCCGGTAATCTTGACGTGACACGTGATAACCTCTCTCTCTTACGAGCTTTACTGGACGAACTGGTTAAATTGTGAACTGAGCAACAGAGAGTTTCTGAAGCAAGTAACTACCTTGTTAGCTGTCTGTATTTTATCCGGTGGGGTCTGTCAGCTTCTGCTCCAAGACGTGCTTT
>JAOZLO010000436.1 GCA_029934775.1 Desulfocapsaceae bacterium | reverse complement strand
CTCAGCATTGCATCCAGCATTGCCGTCCCTTCACTTCCGAGTTTCTCATCGATAAGTTTACGCACAGCTGGCTGGGCTACAGCCGCAAATTTCTTCAATTCCGCGGGAGAAACGGTATTGACCTTCATTTTTTTGGAAAGTGCCGGCAAGCCTTTTTCCGATGCCTCTATTACCCGTGAAACACCGCGGCCAGCTTCGGTTGCAACCTCAGACGCCCAGTCGATTATCTTACGGTGCTCTGCCGACAGGCCGGCGTAAAAATCCTTATTTATCGTCCAGATGTAAGGCGTTATGACATGGTTGGTAATCGACAGGTATTTCTGGACTTCATCAAATTTGGCGAAGACAATGACCGGAATAGGATTCATCTCACCATCTGCGACACCGGTTTGCAGTGCGGTGTAAACCTCGGCCCAGGGTAAAGGAGTAGGTTTACCACCCAGAGAGCTAATTAAGGCTTGGTGTGTTGGGAGGGTCATAGTACGAATTCTGAGCCCCTTCATATCCGCAACGCTCGTAATAGGACGCTTGGAGTTGGTAAAGGCGAAAAAACCGCCTGAATCGATCAGGCCCAGCACTTTCAGACCAGTCTTGTTCTCAAGATCAGCAGAAAACTTTTTGCCGAAATCACTGTCTTTATCAATGACCCGATTGGCTACAGCAATATTCGGAAACGCAAATGGAATATCGAATACACCAACCAGAGGATAATGCTGGGCGATGCCACCAGCCGAAGAAATCGTCGACTCGACGATACCGTCACGAACCTGCTGGATGACTTCGTTGTCTTTTCCGAGTTGTCCGTTGGGGAACAGTTTGACCTCGATCTCTCCACCACTGGCACTCTCCACCAGTGACTTGAATATCGTCGTCATAGCACCAGAGTGGCTTTCAAATGCCCCTGCAGGGTTAAGATGTCCTAGGCGCATAGTCACATCAGCGGCAAAGGCATTGGCTGATAGCATGCCAGCCACGGTCACTGCTGCGGCTAAACGACCAACTTTGTTATAAAATTTCATGATTGATACTCCTCCAAAGGTTGTTATGAGAAATATTCCATCGACATCTACAACCCGAGAAGTCGAGGAACAGCCAAAGTCATGTCTTCCCAATAGGCAACCACAAACAGGATAGCGGTTTCCGCAAGTAAAAAAGGCCACAAGGATTTTGCTATGGCTTCGACTTTGGTTTTGGTGACTGACGCCAGTACAAACAGGCAGGCACCCACGGGGGGTGTCATCAATGAAATATTCAGCGCGAGAATAATCATGATACCTGCATGTACGGGGTCCATTCCTATCTCCATGGTCAACGGTGCTAGTACCGGTGCGAGGATGATGAGCGTGGCATTAATATCCATGAAAAGACCAATGAATAGCAGCAGTCCGATAATCATCGCAATGATGACGTTGGGATTATCAGATAACGACAGAACACCAGCTGCTACTGCCTGAGGAATCTGGTTATAGGTCATCCACCAGCCCATTATCGAAGCAGAGGCGATAATCAGGAATATTACCCCGGTAATGCGGGTAGTACGAACCAGCATGTCATATAGATCCTTCATAGTGATTCCACGGTAAACGAGACCACCAATCACCAGCGAGTAAAAAACCGCAATCGCAGCCGCCTCAGTGGGGGTGGCAATCCCGCCTAGGATAGACCCCAGAATAAACACAGGTAATACCAGAGCGAGGAAGCTTTTTCTGAAGGCGATCAAAATACTTCTCAGGCTAGGTTTTTTATCTGATTTAGGTAGATTCAGCCTCTTACCCTGCGCAGCGATTACACCCATGCAAATCAAACAGATCAATAATCCGGGTAATATTCCCGCTGCAAACAAACCCGCAATCGAAACACCCATGATAGAACCATAAATAATCATTAGCGTCGATGGCGGTATGGTCGGTCCAATGATAGAGCCTGCAGCTGTCACCGCACATGCGTATGGTTTAGAGTAACCCTGTTTGACCATTGCGGGTACCAGGGTGTTGCCAAAGGCTGCAGCATCAGCAGTTGCTGCGCCGGTTATCCCCGCAAACATGACCGATGCCACCATGTTGGAATGTGCCATACCGCCACGCAACCACCCAACCAGTGAATCGGCAAATTCAACCAGGTGAGTAGTGATGCCGGAACGATTCATAATTTCACCGGCAAAAATAAAAAAAGGCATAGCAAGAAAAGGAAACAGGTCCAGCCCGGCAAACATTCTGTCCGGCGCCATGGCGAGAAAACGCCCCCCTCCCATATCGAAGATACCAGCCAGACCCGCGACGCCAAGCACAAAACCAACTGGCATGCCGAGTAGAAGTAATCCAAAAAAGATAATGGCTACAAGCAACATTTGGTTAATCCTCAAAGCGGTTTGCGCCGATAGCATCACCGACAACAAAGAAATCGTGAATGGCGACCAGGGCTAACTGCATACAAGCCAGTGCGCCTGCAAGCGGAACACCCATGAAGGGGTAAGCCTTGGGAATCGCCTCAATCATGGTGTAGCGACTGAATCCCCGCTCTACCATGCCAAGTCCGTAATAAAAAATAATCGCGAAAAAGAAAAACGCGATCAGATCAAAGAGTACCGCAAGCCATTTGCGTACCGACGGCGGGAAGCGCTCAAATAGCACCAGAACACCAATATGTTCGCGATGACTGATACCGCTTGAGACAGCTAACAGCGCCATCCAGATCATCAGATAGCGCGCCAGCTCTTCAGTGAAAGCAACCTGAAATGGCAGTACATAGCGCGCAAGTACCCCCAGCCAGACATCTAGTATAAGTAGCACCATTAATGCGACACAGAACCTTTCTACAAACCAGTTAAGACGCCTGCTGGCATTGATCGCTTTAATTGAAATTGTTTGCATGAAATGTTTTTATCTCCCCTCTAGAAAACGAAGTAAGCGGAACATGATTATTGTGCTTTTGCAATATTTATTTTTATGGTTCATAATGAAAACGCGTACCTGGATACATGAAGACCGTAAAGCCGCAGGGTGAAATATTTCAGTTAGATTCTTTCCGTGCCTCAATCGATTCTATTAATTAGGGGGTCATCCTCAAGTGTATATTGTTTGTATTCAGGGTTTCGAACCAGATTTACACCTAAGCGTTGCAGCCACCACGGGTTAATATTGGGCCATTCCTGTACGAATTTTATATTATGGTATTCATCTGCCATTGCTAAGCGAATGTAATGAGTGACGTGATGTGTAGCGGGATCCAGGAATATTGATCCTTCCGGCGCTTCTATATGCAGGCCGGACTCAAGAATTTTTATCACATCCCGTTGGTTAGTACTTCCTGCCAGTCTTACTGCTTTTGCGTAAAGATGAATGCTGACATATGTATTCTGAGCCT
>JAOZLO010000435.1:3050-3370 GCA_029934775.1 Desulfocapsaceae bacterium | reverse complement strand
GTGATTTTTTCACCCGTAAGGCAGCACCTGTCTGGCTGGCCTCGACTGCTACTGCAGAGGCGAGAAACGCAGGTACAAATATTTACGGTATTCGCGTTTTGCATCAAATACAAGGGACAGTGGCAGCTTTTTCTACACAGATTGGTGGTTTTTCCCTGGCAAGTGCCGGGATGACGAGTCGATCCATTGAAAAAGAAGGTTTTCGCGTGGTTTCGGCCACCGCAGAAGCACCGGATCGACACCCTGGAATGCTTCCGGGAGCCAGCACAATGAAGGTGAAATTGTTCTTTTCCGATCGTTCAGGAATCATTCTTGGCGGT
>JAOZLO010000435.1:0-3040 GCA_029934775.1 Desulfocapsaceae bacterium | reverse complement strand
GATGATGATGAGGCATCAAGTAAACGCGTGTTCGGCGGTCCTTCAGTTGGAGAATTAATTAATGTTATTGCTCTGGCTATCCAGAAGAAGGTCACCGTGCGGGAGATGGATATGATGCAGATTGCCACTCATCCATTATTAACATCGGCGCCGACAGTGCATCCATTGATCAATGCCGCACATCAGGCCCTGGCCAAGCTGCGTGCGACTATAAAAGTATAGCTGTCTGGTGTGCCGAGACTGCTCACTGGATTTATAAAACATGGTTTAATAACAGCGTTGAACCCATGCTTGCACAAAAAAAACTAAGTCAGAATCTGTATAAATCTGTCCTCTTCAGAGATGTTGATGCCGAAGAGGTGGAACAGATTATCGCCGTTGCTCATTGGCTCGTTGTCAAGCAGGGGGATTACGTCTACCAGCAGGACGAAAATGACCGTCGTTTCTACCTGGTGGCAGATGGTGAAGTGGAACTGACGTTGAATGATGAGGGTGGTGGTCAGATCATTGTCAGTCATATTGGCCAGGGCGGCCATTTCGGTGAAACCGCTCTGTTGACTAACAGCAGTAACTGTCTTAATGCGAGAGCATTGACTGATCTTTCCCTTATCCGCTTCGACAGTGATACTTTTATCTCCGTGTTGCTTGCCAATAATTTTATCCAGCATCAACTTAGTATAACCTTGGCCAACCGTTTGCGGGTTTCTTTTCACGATCATGCAAACGCCCTGGCCAAGGTAAACAATATTCATAAAAGCTCCAACCATAATCTGGATCCGACCTTTTTTTTAGGATTGCAACCCTCGGTGGCAGAAAATAAGCAGTCCCTTTCTGCAGGCAGTGAGACCCGACTTGCTGAATCCACTATTGCACGACAGAGTAGAAAGGCAGCCAGATTGTATAGCAATAACCTGAAACCAGTACTCCTCACAGGTGAGTCAGGAACTGGACGCCGTATGGTCGCTTATGAGGTTCATCGCGCCAGTACTTACAAGAACGGTCCTTATCTTGAATTAGATATCCGCACCATCGATCCTGCACATCTGGAAGTCGAACTTTTCGGTTTTGGGGGAGATTTTTCCGCGTTCTCGCAGATAGACCAACTCGGGATTTTAGAGCGGTTGAAAGGGGGAACTGTAGTTCTGTACAATGCCGAATATCTGGAACCCGATTTCCAGCGGCAGCTTGCAGGAATGATCAGAAAAGCCGACTTTACCAAGGGTGCTCAACACCCCAGAATCCTTCTGATCTGCAAAGATAGACCTCGGCAGCAGGATGGCCATAATCGACTGCTGCCTTCTCTGTATACTTTGGTAGCTGACCAGCATTTCACTGTAGCTCCATTACGAGAGCATCGTCGGGATATCCCACGGTTGATTCAATATTATCTCAAGCGTTACAGCCTGCAGTACAACAAGGTCATCAATCTGGTGGATGACCAGACTTTGGGCACATTCATGAACTACGACTGGCCAGGAAATTTGACTGAAATGGCCAGTGTAGTACAGCGAGCTGTTATTCTTGGCAAAAGCAACGAACCTCTTAATGATCAGATCCTTCTGGGAATACCCAAACCTGAAGGAAAGTGGGAATTTAACCTGCTGCGACTGTCAGGAATTCGAGCCTTTTTTTCCAGTCGGCTCTATCCAGTGCTGCCCAGGGCAGTGGTCGGTATTTTCTTTGTTCTTGTTCTGGTTGCTTTATTCTTTGGTCCAGTCACAGCCGAAAAGAATATTGGACTTACTCTCAGCTGGGTGGTGGGTTGGCCTCTGCTTATTTTTTCTTTCTTTTTCCTGGCTCGAACCTGGTGCAGTATCTGTGCGTTGTCAGTCCCCGGTTGGCTGGCTCAATTAGTGCTGAAGCCACAGCGACCGACCCCCCGGCTGATCAAACAGTATTCCGGATGGATATTGACCTGTCTCTGTATCTTCTTGTTTTGGGTGGAGATTGGCTGGAATGCTTACGATTCACCCAGACTCACCGCCTGGATTATATTTTCTATCACTCTGGGTTCGTTTTTTTTCAGCATGTTCTTCAAACGAAGGGTCTGGTGCCGTTATCTTTGTCCGTTGGGTGCAATCAACGCCTTGTTCTCCATGCCGTCCATTTTGGAACTGCGAGCCAATACACATATGTGCCTGAACCGCTGCACAGAACACTTCTGTTACACTGGCGGTGACAGCGCTGCCGGCTGTCCCATGTTCCGCCATCCTTCCCTGGTTGATAACAACCGGGATTGTATCCTTTGCGGTCAATGTGTCAAAAATTGCAAGCTGAACTCAATTCACCTTAATCTACGTCTGGCCCCCCAGGAGTTGTGGAATCAGCAGTCACCACGCCTGGAGGATTCCGTTCTTGTGGTCAGCCTGGCAGCCATTTTTTATCCATTTGCCATTAGCCAGAATTATCCCGGCGTTGTATTGAGTTGGACTGGGATTATCCATGATATTGGCCTTCCCTATAGCACAGCCCTGACCTCAAGTATCTTCCTCTTTATATCCATTCTCATCTACCTGGTCGGCTATGCTATTATGTCTAAGATCATGGCGCGAACCACTGGCAACAACTGGAAGGCTACCGCGTCCATCTTCGGTTACGGCATGATTCCCCTTGTGCTTAGTGCTTTTATGGCAGTACATCTAGAAATTTTTATTAGTGGCATCTGGCTGCTCGCAGCCAATCTGCAGGATATCGTTGGTTTAAGCGGGCATTACGCTTCAAAGCGATTAATGAGTCACGATGCCACCACTATTCTTAAACTTATCACCATCATCGGGGGTCTGATAGCCTCGCTATATGCCACTCAGCGTATTATCAAGCGGTTACTTGGGGATCGTCAATATTCACAGAAGATGTTTGTGCTTCCTGCTTTATTGCTTTGTTTGTCTGCTATTGCGTACCTCCAGTTTGCATGACGGGTGGTTGGGTTAGTGAGTATGTTCTGCTTTCTTTTCCTTTGATAATAAGGCTGGAAATCTATGAGTAGCAAATGCGGTATGGCAGCTGACACATGACTCATTCATTTCCGAAAAATAAAAAT
>JAOZLO010000434.1 GCA_029934775.1 Desulfocapsaceae bacterium | reverse complement strand
GGTTCTCTTACCTCCAACTTCATGGCAGCGAATCCAGTCATTATTGCAGAGAATTAAAAAACGCACTCCCTCCTTTGAAGCTCATCAAGGCTTTTCGCGTTGGAGAGCAGACTAGCAGAGATGAATTTACACCCTATGAAGGATTAGTTGACAGCTTTCTTCTGGACACCTATGTGAAAGGAAACCGGGGGGGGACAGGACGAGTCTTTGACTGGTCTCTTGTTGCAGATTTGAACCTGAATAGTCCCATTATTCTGGCTGGAGGATTGACATCTGAAAATATACTCAGTGCAATTTCGACTGTACTTCCCTATGGGGTTGATATAAATTCCGGGGTGGAACTGCAGCCAGGGAAAAAAAATCATGCCAGGTTGAAAGAGATGATGGAGCGGATAATGAGCTGGCGGGAGGGGGCGTCAGAGAAGTTACCTTGCGATAATAAATGAACCTGCATAGCCACTTCCAAGAAGTGCTTTTTCTGCCCTTCTGGCGTTGTCAAGCGTCTTTCCCGCATATACCTGTACCCTGTATAAAACTGACTGAGATCCGAAATATTTCTGAATCACGGTGGTATGTCCTGCGTCGGTAAATCGTCTCTGGAGTTTAAAGGCGTTGATTTTTCTGGCAAAGGCTCCAATCTGAACGTAAAATTCACCCGAGACGAGATCAGGATAAGAGTGATTGTCCTCTGACAGGGCAACTATTGTAACCTTTGCAACACCGGAGCCGACGAGGTCCAGTTTTTCAGCAGCAGTGTAGCTTAAGTCAATTATCCTCCCTTTGACAAAAGGTCCACGGTCATTTACCCTGACCACTGTTTTTTTCCCATTATTCATATTTTTCACCAGCAGCATGGTGTTCATTGGTAAAGTTTTATGTGCTGCCGTCATTGAATACATGTCGTAGATTTCCCCATTGGAAGTTCGACGACCGTGAAAATCTTTACCATACCAGGATGCGACCCCGCCTTGATTAAATCCTGATGATGATGGAATAGGGTAGTACCGCTTGCTGTTGATCACATACGGTGCCTGGGTGCGGGCCAACTCTGTGGACGATTTTGCATCTGCAGTTTTCTCAAAGAAGAGCAGGGCTCCGAGCAGGAGAATGCAGCTGCATTGCAGGGTGATCAGGGCATCAGGCGGCAAGTACTGTCTGATTTTATTATACACCCTGAAGAGTCGCCGAGGTTTGTTCATTTTTCGTCTTGGGTCTTATCTGTTGCCAATATTGATAGTTGGTTGTTTTTTTCGTTTTCAAGAAAGAGTCGAATACGTTCACGGTAGAACATTCCTGCAGGCCCCGTTGTGTGTGGGGTGTAAGGGAGGTACCCGTTATGAGCCTGGGAAGGTGAAAAAGAGTCAAATCGAACCAGTTCATCTTCATCAATCCATGACAATGTGAAATCGAGCATTGGTCTCAATGTGCTTATTATACCGTTAGTATCACGTCCGAGAAGGATGTCCTCCCAGCGGCGTTTAGTGAAGCCCTTATACCAGAGGCCAGGTTGCATTGCGCCTGTTATTTTATCCGACATTGCAGGAGGAAGCTCGGTTTTTTCATAATCCATGTTGTTTGTAAGTATTTTTTCCAGTTCTGAGTTGGACTGCCTGGACAGCAGGAACCCAGGATCAAAATCGTCCAGGTCAGACCTGAGAAAATGCTTGCCATAGTCCCCATAGGTCCATTGAGCATGGCACGCCTGACAGGAAATATCATTTTTTTGATTAAAGTGATCTGGGTGTTTCATGACAGGAACCGGGTGTTTTTTTCCTGTTTTCGACTGTAGAATAAAGGAGCCGTTAATTTCTACTATGTTGGATGGAAGTGACTGGGTTATGCTTTCTCTGAGATGGCACTTTTCACAGGATATGTTTTGCCGGTCATCGTTTATACTCATTAACGTCTGGCCTGAGTGACAGTCTATACATATCATGCCGCTTATCTGGTGAGTATCGGCTTTAAGTTGATGATATTCTACCCCAAAGGGCCTGAAATGTTTTTCCACGGTAGTGTATGGCGTGCGATATTCATCGTTGAAGTCATGCTCAAAACGGCCATAATAATCAGATCCTACATAATTTCCGTAATGACATGAGAGGCATTGGCTGTCTTGTGGTCGTTGAAAAGTATGAGATACGAGTTTCCCGTCGGAAAAAGGGAGATGGCAGGATGCACATCCGGTACCACGACGTACAGCGGGGTAATCATCTCCTTTGGAATATGGATGACATCTGAAACAGCGTCTTCTGAGAAGGTCATCTGCGAGTTGCAAAGAAGATTCTGGATTGATTGTTTTGGGAGTATCAAGGAAGGTTACAATATCTTTTGTTGCCCCAAAAGCTTTTCTGAAACTGTTTGTACTGTTGCTCAGTGTAAAGTGGAGGGAATCGAGAACATTGTCAACTGAATCAGCATGGCATGAACCACATGCTTTAGCCATATTGTCGGGATGTGAAGGCTGGCGTACCATTTCAAAATGAGCCACATCTTTTTTGCGGCTTCTGCTGTTCCCCTGGTGACATGAAGTGCAGGAGAGACGATGTGGCTCATCGAGTTTGAATTGATGGCATTCGACGCAACTGTTGGTTGATAAATCAGGAGAGCTGTTTTCGCTGCAGGAGAGTAAAAATGAAGCGAAAACGATATATCCGATTATCAGTGAGTTTTGTTTAAAAAACAATGAAAGTAGTCCGGATTTCATTGAAACAGGATACCATAGTTTCACAACATTGGGCGATAATAGAGGGTGTTGAGGTTGTCGGGTGAGTTCTTTTTTATCAAAAACCATCATGTTTCAACAGTGCTTATATTGCAAAATAGTTGAATTTTCAATAATTACCTGATATATAGGCGTACGGTTGAGCGTGGTGAGTTGGTTTTCGGCACCTCAGGAAAGATTTTTGTGAAGAGGCCACGTAATAAAGATCCCGCTTGACATTGAACATATATTTCATTTTCAATAACGCCAGCATAGCTCAGTTGGTAGAGCGGCGCTCTCGTAAAGCGCAGGCCAGCGGTTCGATTCCGCTTGCTGGCTCCAGTAAAATCAAGAGGTTAGGTCGTTTTCGGCTTAACCTCTTTTTTGTTCCAGGACAGCTATAGGACAGTTGAGAGAGGTGTTTTTCCACTGTATTCTTCAATCCCTTGATCATACACCGTACAGACGATCCAGAGGATTTTGTAATCCGCCAATATCTTTGCGCATCACATGGGTATAGATTTCTGTTGTTTTTACGTCAGCATGCCCAAGAAGTTCTTGAAGTACGCGAATGTTAGTTCCATTTTCAAGCATATGTGTGGCAAAGGAATGCCGTAAAGTATGCACAGTCGCTCGCTTATCTATGCCGTATTTTCTTACTGCTGCTTTAA
>JAOZLO010000433.1 GCA_029934775.1 Desulfocapsaceae bacterium | reverse complement strand
TTAAACCGGATTACTCCCCTATCAGTTCAAAATATTCCTGTTCGCCCAGCACCCTCACCCCAAGCTCTTCCGCCTTCTTTATTTTTGCACTGCCTACTCTCATCCCCGTAACAAGAATATCTGTTTTTCCTGTTACGGTACTACCGATCTTCGCCCCGAGTCCTTTAGCCTGTTTTTTCATGATATCGCGACTCCCCTGCTCCATTGCTCCGGTAAAAACAACGACCTTTCCTGTCAAAAAATTCTCCTGTACCTCTTTCTGCAATGGTACAACATGAGTCTGGGTGAGATTAAAATCAAGGCTGTAAAGATCCCAAAAGAGTGTCGAAATTGCTTTCATGCCATTCACCACCGAATCAGCAGTTTTCTCTTTAAAACCCTTAATTGCAGTTACTTCCTCCCTTGTCAACTCAAAAACCTTGCCCAGAGGGTAAATGGAGAGCAGTTTTTCACAATTCCCCATCCCCATCCTGTAAACACCGAAAGCAGCGAGAAAACGCCAGTCTTCTATCTGCTCATTCCTGCTGCGCTGAAGCTGTGTCACCATATTTTCTGACTGCTTGGGACCAAAACCCATTTCCACAAAGTCCCCACTCGAAAGTACATAGATCTCAGAGAGGATAATAACACCATGCTGATATATTTTATTTACACTGGCAGGACCAAACCCATCGATATTTCCCAGGGTCTTGAAAAAATGGCCAATGGAATGGGTAATCTGAGCAGGACACTTCATGTTATTTATGCAGAGCAGAAAATCGTTGTCCCAGATCAGTGTGGAACCACAACTTGGACAGTATTCAGGGATCTGAGGCTGCATTGGAGTTATCACCTGCTCTATCTTGGGGATAACCTCTCCACTTCTCGACAACCTGATAACAGTTCCAGCTCCCACACCCTTTTCCCGCACCATGTTATAGTGGTGAGCACTGACCCTCTTAATTAATGCACCGCTTAATCGAGTCGGTTCAATCTCAGCAACCGGATTAACTCTGCCTGAACGAGAAGTTTGCGGGATTACCCCCAGAACCTTTACTACAGCGGTTTCAGTATTCTTTTTAAAGGCAATCTGCCAGCGGTGATGATGACGTGTCGCTCCCATCTCAGCTTTTATTTTACTGTCTACAATTTCCAGGACTATCCCGTCGATATCGTAATCAATCCGATTCCACAGCTCATCAATAATATTGTCAAAATCTTCTGCGAGCTCACTCCACGCACCTTGCCAGTCAGGCAACAACCCAAAGGGAAAAAAAACAGCTTCTCCACATCTGATGGCCTCAGCAGCCGGTGGTTCAAGCTCTTTTTCCTTAATCAGACTTGCCTGAAAGTTCCTGGAATTATCAAAATATCGTGCCAGGTTGTCTCTGAAATAGCTGCGGCTCACAACTATCTCTCCAGCACCCAGGCCGCGATCTCCTCCCACAGCAACCTGAAGTCCACGATCAAAAACACGAGTTATATCAGTTCCCCTCCTGCCATCTCCCCTCGTATACAACCTGGTTCCATCATCATAGGCTGCAAAGCCGTCAAGTTTAGGCGTAGCCCTGAAGTCCAGATCTTTAAATACCATTCCAATTTCGACTGCCGCCTTCTCTATCCGTTTGGCCCAGCGCTTCACCGTTGCAAAATCATACGATTTTTCAGTAGAAAACATGCGGACCGGTAACTCCACAGTTTTACCGAAAAGCAGAGGCTCAGGCTCCACCCTCTGCAAAAAAGGATGGCTCGGATTTCTCCTTTTCAATTCCGTTAAAAAAACAAAATCATACAGCGTATCGCTTACCAGTGGAGCCCCGCCGCGATAAAGCATATTGGCAAGGGTGAGAAATTCAACCAGGGCCTCATCTTTAATGGTTTTAATATCAACCTTCTCCGCAACAATTGCAACCACCTCTTTTTCCTTGAGAAATTCGACAATATATTCTGCATCTACCAGAATTTTTTTCTGTTCATGGCTAAAACAGTTCATTTTTCCCTTCGTTTTTTTGGAAGTCTCAGGTAAATATGTCATAAATTTTCCAGCATATCATACCTAACCCGACAAGTCGGAAATTTTTTTAGTATCGCTGGATAAGTGCCTTGGTGATATCTCTAAGTCTCTGCTTCCAATACTGTCTCACGATTTCTTTTTTTTTATGACATCTTTTATGAAGTAAGGCACCAAAGCGAGGGATACCCGCAACCCTGGTTAGTAGACTGAAGGGCATCAATTTATCTCAACCACAATAAGGAACAGTCAACATGAAAACTATCGATCTGCGAAGCGATACCGTCACCAGGCCAACAGAAGAAATGAGAGAAATCATGGCCAGAGCTGAGGTAGGTGATGACGTATACAGCGAAGACCCGACTGTGAATCGCCTTGAAAAGTGCGCCGCCGAGATGACAGGATTTGAAGATGCAGTTTTTGCCACCAGTGGAACCCAGGCCAATCTTATAGGCATCATGTCCCATTGCCAGCGAGGTGATGAATATATCGTCGGACAGCAGGCGCATACCTATAAGTATGAAGGAGGAGGCGCTGCAGTACTTGGCAGTATCCAGCCCCAACCACTTGAATTTGAGGATGATTCAACCCTTGATCTTAATAAAGTAGAAGAAAAGATTAAAGCAGATGATTACCATTTTGCACGAACCCGGCTTCTGTGCCTGGAAAATACCCAGAATGGCAAAACCCTTCCTTTAGACTATCTGCAGAAAGCAAGTAACTTTACAAAGAGGAAAAACCTCAAACTCCATCTGGACGGTGCTCGGCTCTTCAATGCCGTAGTCATGCAGGGTGTGGCTGTAACAGAGGTTACACAGTGGTTTGACTCTTTATCAATCTGTCTCTCAAAAGGGCTGGGAGCCCCGGTGGGTTCACTTTTATGTGGAACTGCTGAATTTATTACAGAAGCCAGGAAATGGCGAAAAATGGTTGGAGGAGGTATGCGCCAGGCCGGTATTGTTGCTGCCGCAGGACTATATGCCCTTGAAAATAATATCGAGCGTCTTGCCGAAGATCATAAGAATGTGCAGATACTTGCCGAAGGCTTGAGCGACCTGGAGGGTCTTACCGTTCAACAAGCCGGAGCCCAGACCAATATGGTCTTTATCTCCCTGGAAGAAGATAAAGCAAAACAACTCACTCTTTTTTTACGGGAAAAAGGTATCCTTATCACTCCGGGAAAAATGATCAGACTGGTAACTCACCTGGATATCACAGCTGAAGATATTGTATTTGTAATAAAAGAAATCCGTCATTTTTTTGAAAATTAACCTTATTTTATCTTTTTTTCCAACTCATCCCAACGTAAATACAGCTTCTCCACCTCAGCCTGTGTTGTTTCAAGCTCCTGCCAGCTGTCACCGAGCTTAACCGAATCGGAT
>JAOZLO010000432.1 GCA_029934775.1 Desulfocapsaceae bacterium | reverse complement strand
TAGCATATCGCACTTCTTTTTCCTGAGCAGCAAGGCTCACCTGCAGAGATTTAATACTTGCTACAATCTCAAGGTCATCAATCCGCAACAGCAGATCACCCTCTTTTACAGTTTGATTTTCCCTGACCAGGACTTCTTTTATCCGGCCACTCAGCTTGGAGGAGATCCCGGCAATATCCCGTGAAGCAAGTTGTGCCAGAAAAGGACGGGTCTGCTCCAGATACTCTTCAGTAGCCGAAATCACTTTCACTTGCTGAAACAAAGGAGTTGGAACAGGAGCGTCCTTCACACTCTGCCTTCGTTTTTTAAGAAGCAGAGCTGCACTGGCAATCAGTGCAATGGTAAGCAGAACTATAATAATCTTCTTCAATTATTCTCTCCATTTTCCAGCAGATAGTCCAGATAGAAACGACCATTCTGGTAATTATATCGAGCTGTAATCGAACGACTTAAGGCCAGTTGATTCCGAGCTTTGGCATAGAGCAGATCATTCAAATCCGCAGCCCCTTTCTCAAAACGCGTCTGCTCAATACTCTCTGTCTCACGAGTCAAGGCAAGTTCAGCTTCGGCTGAATAATAATCATCAAGAGCAAGTTCGATCTTGGTGACCGCTTCACTTAATGATCTCTTCAACTCCAATTCTGTTGTCAACCGATCCCTCTGGCTCTGCTGTTTACGTATGGCAGCCATTTGCTGAGATGTTTTACGACTGCCAAAATCAAAAACAGTCCATTTCACATTCACCAGCAACTGCCATATCTGCTCGTTATTCCAGTCACCTTCATTCAGATTAGAACTGTCATTGGGCCCAAAATTCTGCCCGTAAAAACCGTTAAATGCCACCTGGGGATAATAACCTGCACTACTTTTCTCTACCAGCCTGGTATTTTTTTCAACATTGAGTTCAGCAGAACGATATCGATCAAGTTCTTCAATATCTTTGCTGTATTCAGTTCCACCGGAAGATGGCATCTCCATGAAGGAGTCTTCCAGGCCGCCTATCGTATCAATATCAAGCAGAGCACCAAGGCTCCCCTTCAGTATCCTGATATTACCATTGATCTGCCGCACCCTGACTCTTGCATTTTCTTGATCTGCAGCAGCTTTCAGTTGCTCCACTCTGGCCTTTTTCCCAAGTTTGACCTCAAGGGCAATATCATCATAAAGATGCTGCAATGCCATATGATATTCCCTCTGCGCCTGTTCCTGGGCCGTAAGAGACAAAATGTTCACATAGAGTGTTTTTACATTATAAATAAGCTGTTCCCTGCTCAGTTTTATAGCAACGTCGGTCAGTTCTTCTTCAAGCATAGCTATCTCCACCGAACGCTTCTGAGCAAAACCGGTAAACAGTGGCACCTCATACATGATTCCAGTAGTAAAAAGATCATCTGTAGTGGGAACTGCTGCAGGATCATTGAAAATTGATGCCGGAGTCAGTGGGACAAGAGTACGTGGTAGATTATAATGACCATAAGAGCCTACCAGTTCAATCTTGCCAAAATTCTGCGATTTTATCCCGCTCAACTCTTCTTTGCTCAAGGCCTGATTCATCTGCTGTTTCTGCAAACCGGGGTTGTTCCTAAGTGCCAGGGCTACAGCTTCATCAATGCTAAAGCCACTACTCGTCCCGGGAAGTAAGGTGGCGACTTGGGCTATCAGGCCGGTAATCAGAAGTTTTGTTTTCATGATTCTCTTCATAGACATTCACTACCTTGTGGTTTTTATGAAAAAATATCTTTTAAGCCAACAGTTACACCAACTCACCATCCCGTGTAATACCCTGCAAAAGTATTCTGATAATTATCTTTGTATAAACCTCAATTGACACAGCTTTTGAATCGCTCTCATCCACCCTCTCCATAATCGGAGTAAAAAGGAAACGGGATGCCATAAGTGAAGTCAACATGGGTGTAAAACAGGTTGCAGGAATATGTTGTCCACTTTCTTCAGCAAGAGGCAGGCAGATCTCCCTATTGACAATATCAACCATCTGTCTGGCCCAGCCCGCTTTATGCTCTACAATTTCAGGGTCATCGTGTGGAAGTTCACTGATAACAATTATCAAAGAATTTTTTTCCGCATCAAAATAACGGACAGCGCTGGTGACGAATCGTTCAAGCCTTACACGCAAATCGTCGCCTCCAACGAGATCCTTCCTGGCAATCGCTAGATATCCCGAGAAGAAACTGTCAAGAATCTCTTTGAGTAATCCCTTTTTGCTGCCAAAAAAATAGTTCACCATCGAGAGGTTAACTTCTGCTTCAGCTACCAGTTCACGCATGCCCGTCTCTGCAAATCCATGTTGAGCAAACAGAGAAATTGCGGCCTGAAGAATCCGTTCTCTTGATTCAGTTTTTTGTCGTTTTTTAGAGTTTTTGGGTTCCATTTTTAAAAAATCAAACGTTTGTTTAAGAGAGAATGACACTACTCACTCACCCTTCTTATGTCAAATCATTTTTCACGGACTCAGTGACAGGTTTTTACCAGCTCTGTTTTCAATAATTATCCTTCAGTCTCCGAATTGCTGTAAAAACTGCTAGAGGATCAGACGGGTCAACATGAGATTTCTCTGCGGCCGCTTTTGCCACCTCGCCATCTCCACATCTGAAAAAGGGATTTGTTGCACACTCAAGTTGGATACTGCTTGGCGTGGTAATCATGGGTATACCCCTTTTGGGGGTGATGCCAGCCTGCCTTTCTGCTATTGCCATATTATCCGGCTCGACAGACCTGGCAAATTTAAGGTTTTGAGCAGTATACTCATGACCAAAATAAACTTTTGTGGTCATTGGTAATTTTTTTAGTTTTTTATTGAGGGATTCATACATTTCAAAAGCTGTTCCTTCAAACAACCGTCCACACCCACCGCCGAACAGTGTATCACCAGTGAAAAGGTGGTCATTAAATAAATAGCAGTTGCTCCCTCTTGTATGCCCCGGAGTGGCAAAAACCTGGCCTGTAATTTCCCCTATTGAAACTTCGCTCTTCTCTGTAAGCAGAGAGTTCATATCTTGAATTCTCCCAGCGTCCTCTACGGAACCATAAACCGCCAGTCCGTCAAATTCATCGACCAATTCTCCCAGGCCGCCAATATGGTCCCCGTGATGATGGGTACAGTAAATCGCCTTCAGTTGGATCTCATGTTTTTTAAGTTCGCGATAAACAGGATAAAACTCTCCCGGATCGACAACAGCAGCATCACCACTCTTTTCACAAATAATGAGATAAGCATAGTTGTCAAAAGAATATGGAATAATGATAACCTTCATACTCCTCCCTCTCAGCTGGAAATACACTGAATTTTGCAGGAGGCGCCACTGACTGTTCTTTTTCGCGTCATCCTGAAGATTTTGTAGTATTTTCTTACGAT
>JAOZLO010000431.1:1759-3373 GCA_029934775.1 Desulfocapsaceae bacterium | reverse complement strand
TGGCCGGGCATGGGGCTCCTTTTCATTCAGGCAATTCATGAGGTGGATATTCCTGTCATGGCAGCTTACCTGGTTATGATCGCCCTTTTTTTCGTGGTGATCAATTTAATTGTAGATATCCTCTATTTTTTCGTGGATCCTCGCCTTCGGGTTGATAGGGCTGCAGTTTGACGAGTTAGGAGGCTGTCCGAGAAAAAATTCTTATTCTCGGACAGCCTCCTGGTAAAAAGGTATTAATTTATATGAAAACCACCCTGGCATACGTTCTGGACAGTGACCTCTGGTACAGCTTCAGGCGATCACCAATAACTATGATCTCTGCTGTAGTCACTCTGGTAATCGTGACAACATCCCTTCTGGCCCCCTGGTTTGCACCCCATGACCCATTTAATCTGGCGACTATAGATCTGATGGATGCCAATCTGCCACCGGCATGGTTTCATGACCTTGGTGATCCGCGCTTTCTTCTTGGGACCGATGATCAGGGCCGAGATATACTCTCCACCATACTCTACGGGTCGCGTATTTCGCTTGTCATCGGCCTGGCCTCAGTAACTTTTTCAGTTATTCTTGGAGTAAGCCTGGGTCTTATAAGTGGATATAGCGGTCCGCGTGTAGATGCATTTATTATGCGGATTGCCGATATCCAACTCTCCTTTCCCGCTATTTTGATTGCCCTGCTTATTGACGGGGTCGCCCGTTCAATCCTGCCCCGTGACATGCACGATGAAGTTGCAGTCTATGTATTGATCTTTGCTATTGGCATTTCCGGTTGGGTACAGTATGCGCGCACAGTTCGCGGTTCTACAATGGTAGAAAAAGGCAAGGAGTATGTGCAGGCAGCCCAGGTGATCGGTATACGCCCGATAACCATACTCAGACGCCATATTCTACCCAATGTGATGGGCCCGGTCCTGGTTATCGGTACTATACACATGGCTATTGCAATAATTACTGAGGCCACACTCAGCTTTCTCGGTGTGGGTTTACCCCCTACCACCCCATCACTGGGCACCTTGATCCGGGTGGGTAATGATTATCTTTTTTCCGGTGAATGGTGGATTACTATTTTCCCGGGAGTAGCACTGGTACTGCTGGCACTGTCCGTGAATCTGCTTGGGGACTGGCTGCGTGATACTCTGAACCCGAAAATTCAATAAAATAACGCCATGTATCAGCTGACCATAAAAAATATGCGTATTGATTTCCCCAGCCGACATGGTACTCAGGTGGCTGTGGATGATGTTGACCTTGAATTGGCACCAGGTGAGATTCTTGGAATTGTAGGAGAATCAGGTGCCGGCAAGTCAACCATCGGTAATGGTGTGATTGATTTGCTGGAGCCGCCGGGACGGATGAGCAAGGGAGAAATATCTCTCCTGGGCCAGCGTATCGACACCCTGTCTGAAAGGGAAAAACGGCATCTCAGGGGGCGGAGAATAGGCATGATTTTTCAGGATCCGCAAACCTCTCTTGATCCGTTGCAAACTATTGAGCAGCAGCTGGTGGAAACCATCTGTTATCACCTCAAAGTCAAACATAGGGAAGCTTTACAACGTACAATCGCGTTACTTGAGCAGGTTGGCATTCCTGATCCTGCGATAAGAGTCAAGA
>JAOZLO010000431.1:0-1749 GCA_029934775.1 Desulfocapsaceae bacterium | reverse complement strand
CGCCAGCGTGTTGTGATTGCTCTGGCGCTCTGTGCAGAACCGGACGTGATAATTGCTGATGAACCCACTACAGCACTGGATGTTTCCATCCAGGCACAGATTCTCGAACTGCTGCAAAAACTCTGTCGGGAAAAACAGGTAGGCATGATGCTTATTACCCATGATATGGGGGTGATTGCCGAGGTATGTGATCGCGTTGCAGTGATGTATCGGGGTAAGTTGGTGGAAGAGGGCAGTACGAAAAAGATACTGGGTGATCCCGATCACCCCTATACCCGAAGCCTGGTAAGTGCAGTTCCCCGACCTGATAAGCGTTTGCATCGCTTCCCCCTGGTCACCTACATCGAAGAAGCTCAGGAGCCGCAACGCTTACTCGATATTTCGACTCACTGGCTTGGAAAGTCTCGATCGTATGAAAAAAGTCATGGACCGCTACTCTCTCTTGAGAAGCTCTGTATGCGCTTTGTCACAAAAAATGCGATTCTGAAACGAAACCGGATCTATCTGGATGCGGTTAAAGATGTTTCATTTGATATAGAAGAAGGTGAGGTTTTCGGCCTGGTGGGTGAAAGCGGCAGTGGTAAATCTACAGTAGCCCGCTTGATTACCGGACTCTATAAAGCTGTGTCGGGGCGGGTTAAATTTTCCGGCACTGATTTAACAGCCATAAAGAAGGCAACAGATCTAGATCCCTTTCGTCGGCAGATGCAGATGATATTTCAGGATCCCTTTTCTTCACTCAATGGTCGCATGCGAGTGCTGGATATAGTGGCAGAACCCATCCGCTTTCATCAACTTGCTGACAGCAAAAAGGAAATCGAACAGATTGTGCGTGACCTGATTGATCATGTAGGCCTTGATAGAAATGCACTGAAGAGATACCCCCATGAATTTTCAGGTGGACAGCGGCAACGTATTTCGATTGCCCGGGCGCTGGCCACCCGGCCTCGTTTTTTGATCTGTGATGAACCCACATCCGCCCTTGATGTTTCAATTCAGGCACAAATACTCAACCTGCTCAAAGACCTGCAGGATGATCTGGGCTTGACTATGCTTTTTATCAGCCATGACTTGCCGGTGATTCGCCAGATGTGTGACAGAGTTGGTGTTATGAAATCGGGCAGACTGTGTGAAGTGACAGAAACTGAGAAACTGTTTACTGCCCCTGAACACGACTATTCTAAACATTTGCTAGAGTTAATGCCAAAGTTTGATATGCTTTCCCCCTAAGTAATGATAAATCCTACACCGGAATTTAGTATAGAAAACGGATATATACCAGGATCAATAGGACGGATTTCTGAACTTCACGGCACCTATTATCATGACCACTGGGGCTTCGGGCTCTATTTCGAGGCAAAAGTAGCGACGGAACTTGTAGAGTTTCTTAAGCGGTATGATAAAAACAGAGATGGCATCTGGATTGTCACAATGAATGGCCGAGTTGAGGGTTCGATTATTATAGATGGTATTCATAGTGAAGAAGGTGCTCACTTAAGATGGTTTATTATATCTGATACTTTACGGGGAAAAAACGCCGGCAGGATGCTTATTACCAGGGCAATTGATTTTTGCAGGAGAAAAAACTACAAAATGACATACCTCTGGACTTTTGAAGGGCTTGATGCAGCGAGACACCTGTATGAAGAGGTTGGTTTCAAGCTTATTAAACAGCAAAGTGGTATCCAGTGGGGCGCAACTGTAAATGAGCAATATTTTGAATTAAGGATCGAATAATCCCCCCCGTGA
>JAOZLO010000430.1 GCA_029934775.1 Desulfocapsaceae bacterium | reverse complement strand
CTGCGGTTTAAGACACCGGTAAATTTTCTCATTGCCTGAGACATGAGTCGGGCCTGTAGTCCCATATGGGAATCGCCCACGTTGCCATCGATTTCAGCACGGGGCACAAGGGCTGCAACTGAGTCAATGACTATAACATCGATGCCACCAGATCTTATGAGAATCTCTGCAATTTCAAGTGCCTGTTCGCCGAAGTCGGGCTGGGAGACGAGCAGATTGTCAACATCTACTCCGAGGCGACCTGCGTAACTTGTGTCGAGTGCATGTTCAGCATCAATGAAGGCCGCTGTTCCTCCGGATTTTTGTGCTTCTGCGATTACGTGGAGTGCCAGGGTCGTTTTTCCTGAAGATTCGGGTCCATATATCTCGGCAACTCTGCCTTTGGGAAATCCTCCAACGCCAAGAGCGATGTCAAGGCTGAGAGCTCCGGTTGGAATTACGGGTATATTTTCCGCTTCCTGGGTTCCAAGACGCATTATTGAGCCTTTGCCAAACTGTCTTTGGATCTGGCTGATTGCATTTTCCACACTACTTACTTTGCCTTTTTTTTCAGCTGCGACCATATCGTTCTCCGATCAGGATAAAGTTTGTTTTATAGGTTGAACTTCTGTGAGAATATAGCATACAGTTAATGATATACAAAAACCTTATTACTCATACCACATGAAGGGGCTGATAAGTACTTTGGGGTATATATAATCAGGTAACTCCTAGGTACAGTCCTCTTTTTCATGTTTTTTATAACAGGGTTACTACTCCTCTTCAATGCCCAGTTGTAATAAGTATTTCCTGATGAGTTCAAGTCCACTTTGAGCTGTGAGGGTGCGTACTTGCCACCGGTCTCCGGGGAAATGAAACTTGGTAACCCATGTTGCTTCTGATGTGGAAATTCCTATATAGGCAGTCCCGACAGGCTTGTCTTCTGTTCCTCCATCCGGACCGGCAACTCCTGTTACGGCGAGGCCTATATCGGACAGGCTGTTATATTTTACCCCGACAGCCATGGATTCTGCAACTTCTCTGCTCACAGCGCCATATTTTTCAAGGAGCTCTGTTGGAACACCAAGATATCCACTTTTTAAAGAATTTGCATAGGAAACTACACCACCGAGGAAGTAAGACGAACTACCGGGAGAGTCGGTAAGTTTCTTAGAAATAAGTCCTCCTGTGCACGATTCGGCAACAGCCAATTGCAAATTATTTTTTTTCAGGAGTTTTCCTACCACCCGCTCCATGGAGTCACGATTCTGTCCATAAATAGCATCCCCAAGTACAGTGTATATTGCTTTGCATGAAGATTTAAAAAGCTTCTTCGCATCGTTCGTTTTCTTGTCACGAACGATAAGGCTTAAATGTACCTCTGGAAAAACCGGGTAATAGCCGATATTGGCATCAGGATCAAGGTCCAGACTGGAAATTCGGCGGTTCACTTCTATTTCCGGCAGGTTGAAGATTCTGAAAATCCTCTGGTATGTAGTTAGATGGTGATTTTTATGCCAGGTTGAGAGGGTTGGCAGTACTTGTTCTACCATGAGCTGCTTCATCTGGCTTGGCACTCCGGGAAGGAAGAAAATTGGCTTATCTTCGTGAACCAGCAGGTAGCCGGCCATATTGGATTGCGGGTTTAATACTTGAGCACCTTCAGGCAGCCATGCAAGTTTTTCAAGCTCCCCTACTGGGGCATTCGTGATTTCATCGAGATGTGCCCGTATATTTGAAAGGATCTCCAGGTTGGGTAAAGTTGGCCGATTGAGGGCTTTTGAGACAGCCTCATTTGTCAGATCATCGTCGGTGGTTCCCAGTCCACCGGTGACAACTACCGCATCGACTCTGCAGATTGCTCGTTTTAAAGCTTCCCCAATCAGGCTGGGAGTATCACCAATAGTGTGCATGGCGTATATCTCATATCCGGCATCAAAAAGATTCCTTGCGGCAAAACTGCTGGTTGTATTAAGTATCCTGCCGGAAGTCAGTTCATCACCTATTGCAATAATTTCAACTTTCATCACTCTCCTCTCTCCTGGCCCAGATATACCCTCCTGCAGAGGAGATGAGTTTTACGTTTACTCTCTTATAGAAAAGAGAGTCAGGGCCATCAAATTTGACTGCTACATAATTGCTGGTAAATCCCTTTAATTTCCCATCTTTGTCTCTTTTTCCTTCAACAAAGGCAGGATAAGTTTGGCCTATCTGGCTTTTGTAAAAGGCTCTTTTTTTTCGTTCACTTAATTCCCGTAATATGGCAACGCGACGATTCTTTATCTTTGAGTTGATTTGGTCACCGAAGGTAGCTGCCACTGTTCCCGGTCGCACGGAATAGGGAAAAACATGAAGGTAGGAGAAATCTAAAGATTCAAGGAAGCTGACAGTATTATTAAAGTGATCTTCTGTCTCGCCGGGGAAACCGGCCAGGATATCAATTCCCAGCGCGCAGTCCGGCAAACTCTTTTTACATTTTTTCACAGTGGAGCGAAATTCGGCTGTGGAATATTTTCTGTTCATCCGGTTGAGTAAATGGTCATCTCCGCTTTGCAGTGGGATATGCAGGTGTGGTTGAATAGTGTTGCTGGATCGCATGAGTTCGAGAAGGGTATCAGTTATTTCAGTTGGTTCCAGCGAACTGATACGATAAGAAATTTTTGGAGTAGCATCACGTAATAGAGTAAGCAGTGAGACTAAATTTTCATTTTCATCGAGATCTTTGCCATACATGCCAAGGTGAATACCTGTTAGAACTATCTCTCTATGACCTTCAGCGGCAAATATTACAGCCTGTTCTATCACTTCAGATTGTGGCAGACTCCTGCTTTTTCCTCTGGTGTAGGGCACGATACAATAAGTGCAGTAACTATCACAACCGTCCTGTATGCGCAAATAAGCTCTGCTCCTGTCTCCAAATCTTCTGACTGGAAGCCGACAGATTTCTTTGGCATTTTCTATTGAACCCAGAAGAATCTGACTGACCTCTGTCGTATTCTGCAGCGCGTTTACTACCAGTGTATCTTTTTTACTGTTCCCGACAATGGAATACTTTCGCCCGAGGAGTTCTTTTTCTAAAGAGAGTTCTTTTGCTCCTATCTCGGCAAAACATCCGGTAATGATGATGTGTGCTTTGGGATTGGCACGAATACTCTGGCGTATGGACTGGCGAGAATGGGCTCCTGCATTGGCAGTGACAGCGCATGTGTTGATAACTACGATATCCGCATTCTCTTTCGAGGCAACAATAGTATGACCTGAGTCTTCGAATTGAGTTTTAAAGGCAGCCGATTCATACTGGTTAACCTTGCAGCCCAGAGTTGAAATAAATATTTTTTTCATTAGTACCTTACTCCTTAACTTCTGTAAGAAAAAACAAGAAATCGAGGAATAT